>JARLFZ010000011.1 GCA_031296305.1 Occallatibacter sp.
CTGCCCGCCGAATACGCGCGCGCGGTGGGTCACACGCCGGTGTGGCTCTTCCACGGCAGTCTGGATACGACCGTGGTGCCGCGCCAGAGCGAACTGATGTTCGACGCCTTCAAGGCGGCCGGCGGCGACATTCGCTTCTGGCTCTACCAGGGATTGCTGCACGATTGCTGGACACGCGCTTACGACGAGCCGGACCTGCCGCGCTGGCTGCTGGCGCACCACACGCCCATGGTTCACGAGACTCTGGCGGAGTTCCTCATGATTCCGCTGCACCCGCCCACCATCAAGGTCACCGCTGCGCAACTCGACAGCCTGGCCGGGCAGTATCGCGAACCCAACGCGCACGGCGTGGCCACGATCTACCGCACGGGCGACCAGCTCTTCGAGAAGACTCCCGCTGGCGAGGTCATCGGGCTGCAAGCGGAGTCGCCGGACTCGTTTTTCCGTCCCGGCGATACCACAGGCACGCGTACGGTGCATGTGACCTTCGAGCGCGACACCCAAGGGCGCGTGACGGCATACGTGCAACACGACAACCGCCACGAGGAGCGGTGGGTCAAGGTGCCTGGCGCGGCGGCAAAGTAGGGTGGGTGGAAGCCACGGGATGAGCGCGGCTCACAGTTTTCACGCTTTTCACTTTCTTCACTCTTTTCATTATTTGGAACCATTTGCGAGTGGATTGCGTATCCCGTCTCAATAGTGGGAGAGACGCTATGTTTTGCAGTGGGTGTGGACGCGAGATCGAAAAGGGGCAGGGATTTTGCCCGCAATGCGGCCGGGTGGCTGCGCCGTTAACGCCGCCGGTTGTCCCGGCGCCCGGCTTTGAGTATGAATTGGATCGTTACGCCAGCAAGGTGCGCGTGCTCGGCATCTTGTGGCTGGTCTGGGCGGGGCTGTCGATTCTGCTGGGTCTCGCCGGGATCCACTTTCTGCACGCCTTCTTCTCCGGCGATTTTGGCCCCTGGGCGCAAAACCAACACATGTTTCCGAACTGGTTCGGGTCCGCGTTGGTTCACTTCGCAATACTGATGGTGATGCTTCGCGCCATCGTGTGCGCCATCGCGGGCTGGGGTCTGCTCGAACGCACGCAGTGGGGACGCATCATGGCCATCATCGCCGCGGTCATCAGCCTGCTCAAAATTCCGTTCGGGACCGCACTCGGCGTTGCAACACTGGTGATTCTGCTCGGCTATCGGAACTCGACGCTCTATGACAGTCTGTAAAAAGCAGGTTTCAGGTGTCAGGTTTCAGCAAGCTCGTGCCGACCTGTAGGCTTGCCCGCTCGCTCCCTTGCTCCCTTGCTCCCTCGCTCCCCGGTTGCTAACACCTGACACCTGAAACCTGACACCTGTCTTACAATCGAACCATGAGCTTCCCAGCCAATCGGATGCGGCGGATGCGGCGCAACCAACCGCTGCGAGACCTTGTCCGCGAGACCAGTCTCGAGCCCGGCGACCTGATCTATCCCCTGTTCATTTGCCCCGGCAAAGGCGTCCGCAATGCGATCGGCTCCATGCCCGGCGTCTTCAACCTTTCCGTGGATGAAGCCGTGCGCGAAGCCGAGGAAGCCGCACAGTTGGGTATCGGCGGATTGCTACTCTTCGGTCTGCCTGAGACCAAGGACGAGCAGGGCACAGGCGCCTGGGAAGAGGACGGCATTGTGCAACAGGCGCTGCGCGCGCTGAAACAGTCGCCGGCTGCGAAGACGCTGGTGCTGATCGCCGATGTGTGCCTATGCGAGTACACCAGTCACGGACATTGTGGCGTGGTGGTGAAATCGGGCGATGCGTTTGACGTCGACAACGATCCCACATTGGAGCTGCTGGCGCGCACCGCCGTGAGCCAGGCCAAGGCCGGCGCCGACGTCGTAGCTCCCAGCGACATGATGGACGGCCGCGTGGCCGCGATTCGCACGGCACTGGACGCCGCGGGCCTCAAGCAGACGCCCATCCTCAGCTACGCATCGAAGTTCGCTTCGGCGTTTTACGGGCCCTTCCGCGAGGCCGCCGATTCCGCGCCGCAATTCGGCGACCGCCGCAGCTACCAGATGGACGGGGCAAATCTCAGGGAGGCGATGCGCGAGATCGATCTCGATATCGAGGAAGGCGCGGACATGATTCTGATGAAGCCCGCCATGCCTTACCTCGACGTAGTGCGCGCCGCGCGCGAGCGTGTCGACGTGCCCATCGGCGCCTACCAGGTCTCCGGCGAATATTCCATGCTGCACGCAGCTTTTCAGAAAGGCTGGCTCGACCAGAACCGCGCCATGATGGAGTCGCTCGTGGGCATCCGCCGCGCCGGCGCGGATTTCATCGTGACCTACTTCGCCAAGGACGCCGCGAAGCTGCTCTAATACGGCAAAAACTTTCCCAACGTTAATCTCTACGGGATATACTTCCTGCAATCTCTAACTGTTTTCCGCACGAGGTGCTCGCGATGAATTTCCGGCCGAAGCTAATTGGAGCATGCCCGGTGCTCTTGTCTGTCGCCCTGCTGTCAGCCGCGCTGTTTTCCGCAGCTCCGACGCTCCATGCCCAGACCCCCAGCGACAAGGCGGCTGCTCAGGCCCTCGCTGACAAAACGGAAAAGCTGGTCCGCCTCATGAAGGAGGACGACTACAACTACGTCACCACGACTTCTCCAACGGTATTCGTCATTCATCTGACGGGGGATCACCTGAAGGACATCAAGATCATCCTGGCGATAGGCACCGATGACGACAGCGATCTGGTCGTCTTTGTCACCGTGACCCCAAAGGCGACCATGCCAACTACGGCGGATTTCCGCTACATCCTGCTTAAAGCCAATCACGAATACGATCAGATCAAGGTGGGCTTGGACGGAGACGACGACCTGTCGGTGCGTATCGATGCCACCATGCGCCTGGCCGATGCCACGTATTTGAAGAACGTGATCAATCAGGTGAAAAACGCCTCCGATGAGATTTACGCAAAGATCCAGCCCCAACTGATTCCGTAGGGCGCGGATTGGCCTATTCCAGACTTGAAAATTGCTGTGCCTCACGTCGTGGGATGGCTTGCGCGACCGTGGCGGCGCGCCGCTGCTAATAGATCCGGTGGACCACGATTGAGACCTTCGCAGCGCACGACAATCCCAGTGCTTGACACAGCCGGGGCATAAATCACTTTGTATCCGGGCGAGTTTGTGTTTTGCTAACTAGAACCCGCCTATGCTGAAGCGACTCGAAGCCTACTTTGAATTCTCTCGTCTCGGAACCAACTGGCGCACCGAGATACTGGCCGGCGTCACCACCTTCCTGACCATGGCCTACATCGTGCTGGTCAATCCAGCCATCCTGGCCGATGCCGGAGTTCCTTTGCCCGCGGCCACCGCGGCGACCTGCCTCTCGGCGGCCTTCGGTTCCATCTTGATGGGAATTATTGCCCGCTACCCCATCGCGCTCGCCCCCGGCATGGGCCTGAACGCCTACTTCACTTATACCGTCTGCATCAAGATGCACGTGCCGTGGCAGACGGCGCTGGGCGCGGTGTTTCTTTCCGGCATCATTTTTCTGGCCATCACCGCGGTCGGCATCCGGCAGATGATTTTGCGCGCCATTCCTCACCAACTTTACGCGGCGGTCGCAGGCGGCATCGGGTTATTCATCGCGTTTATCGGTTTTCAGCATGCGGGCCTTGTGGTGCGCGACCCCAACACCCTGGTTGGAATGGGCTCGATCCGCAACCCCACGACGTATCTCGCGCTATTCGGCTTGATTTTGATGGTGGCCCTCGAATTCAGGAAAGTGAAAGGCGCGATCCTGATTGGCGTGCTCACGGTGACGGCGCTCGCCTGGCCGCTGCACCTCGTGCACTGGACGCCATCGACAGGTGGCATTGGCGCGCTTACCCAAACCGCGTTGCAACTAAACATTCGCGGCGCCATCAGCAAGGGCCTGCTCGAAATCATCTTCGTCTTCTTCTTCGTGGACCTGTTCGACAACCTGGGCACGCTGGTGGCTGTCACCAAACGGGCCGGGCTCATTGCTCCCGACCACTCCATTCCCCGCCTCAACAAGATTCTGTTTGCCGACGCCACGGCCACGGTTTTCGGCTCGCTGGTCGGAACCTCGACCGTGACCAGCTACGTGGAGTCGACGGCAGGCGTGGCGGCAGGCGGACGCTCGGGCGTAACCGCTATCGTGACCGGCCTCTTGTTTTTGTGCGCGGTCGTGGCTGCGCCCTTTATCGGCATCGTGCCTCAGGCAGCCACCGCGCCGGCGCTCATTCTTGTCGGATCGTTGATGCTGGCCGCCATCACTGAAATCCAGTGGCACGAACCGCTGGTCGCGGTTCCCGCATTTCTCACCCTGGTGCTCATTCCGTTTACCTACTCCATTGCCAACGGGTTGGGCTTCGGCATCATCGCCTGGGCCGTCCTGCACCTGTTTGCCGGCAAAGCCCGCCTCAAGGATTGGCTGCTTTACCTCATGGCAGCGCTGTTTCTGGCGCGGTTTATTTACCTCGGCGCAAATTAGAGTCAGCTACGATTTTGCTCGTTGAAAGGAACGGAGCCACGATGTACTGGTACGACTATCTGTCTTATTTCTTCGGCGGCGCATTTCTGGGGAATGCGCTGCCCCATCTGCTGAACGGGGTCTCAGGACGCTCTTTCCAGAGCCCGTTCGCCAAGCCTCCGGGAGAAGGGCTGTCCTCGCCGACCGTGAATGTTTTATGGGGATTCTTCAACCTCGTCGTCGCTTACATGCTCGTGATCCGCGTCGGTGAATTCAGTCTGCACGATGTCGGGCAGGTCGTGGCGCTCGGCGCGGGCATGCTTCTCATTTCGGTCTTTTCTGCCCGCGCCTTCGGCCGTTTCCACAGCGGACGGTAGGCCCGTGGGTGGCGTGGCCAGGTACCCCGTCCTATCCGCGTGCTTTGCGCAAAGAGTGGGAAAGTCCGCTCCTCATAACCAAAAGTCGTAAACCCATTTCGATCCCCGGCTGTACCATGGGAAAGAGTTCCCGAGCGAAGCAGATGAAGACCACCATCCTGATGGGCCGGACCGAAAAATGGATGAGAGGTTCATGGCCGCAGGCTCTGCTCCGGCTCTCTGTGGTGTCGGCAGCCTCGCTGGCCGTAGCCCTGGCGCTCTCTGCCTGTCAGAACGTGGCCACAACCACGCAATCCAGCCTGGTGCGGGTCATCGACGCTTCCTACATCGCTCCTGCCGTCAACGTGACGGTGGAAGGCGACCTGCTGGCAGCGAACCTCGGCCAGGGGACGATCACTCCCTATGGCACCGTGGCGGCCAACATCGCTGCGCCCATCAACATCGCCGCCGCCACCGGGGGTAAGACGATTGTGAGCACCAGCGGCACCCTGCTGCCCGGCCATCAGCACTCGGTATTTCTCACCGACAATGGTGCAGCGCCCAGCGGATTCGTGGTCACGATCCTTGAGGATCAGCAGACTGTGGCAGCGCAGGGCCACTCGGCCTTCCGGTTTCTGAATCAGGCAGCCAAAACGGGCGCCGTGGACATCTACATGGTGCCTGCGGGAGCCACCCTGGCCAACAGCATTCCCATCGTCAGCAACTTGCCCGTGGGCGCGACCGCCGGGTACATCAGCTTTCAATCGCAGACAGTGACCATGGTCGTTACGCCCACCGGCCTCATCACGCCGGAGTACCCGTCTTCTCCCATAACTCTGATCGGCGGCGAAGTGCGCACCGTACTGCTCATCGATAGCCAACTGACCAGTAATCCGGCGGTGCTTGCGACTGTGGCCGTCGACGCCGGACCGGCCAATTAAAGCTCATTGTTAGTCTTGAAACAGCCCATGCATTTCTCTTCCCTCCATCGCATCCTCGTTTTCTTCGCCCTTGCCCCGTGCGTGAGCGCCGTCCGCGCCGACGATTCGTATCGCATCGTTCACACTTATCCGCACGATCCCCGCGCCTACACGCAGGGCCTGATTTACATGGACGGGCACTTGTACGAGAGCACCGGCCTGAACGGGCGTTCTTCGCTGCGCATGGAAGATTTGACGACGGGGCGCACGCTGCAATCGGACGCAGTGCCTCAGCAATATTTTGCCGAAGGCCTTGCCGCGTGGGGCAGCACATTGGTGCAGCTCACATGGCAATCGCACGTTGCCTTTGTCTACGACCGCTTCAGCTTTCGCCTGCTGCGCACGCTTCACTACGACTGCGACGGCTGGGGGCTGACCGCCGACAGCAAGAACTTGATTCTCTCGGACGGCACGGCGGAGATTCGTTTCTTCGACCCCGCTACATTCCGTGAGGTGCGACATATTTACGTGAGCGACCACGGCCAGCCGGTGACGGATCTGAACGAGCTCGAATACATTCACGGGCAGATTTACGCCAATATATGGCACACCGACCGCATTGCGCGCATCTCGCCGGAGACAGGCCGCGTGCTGGGCTGGATCAATCTCTCCGGCCTGCTTGCGCCCCACGATGTCTCCGATCCCGAAGCTGTGCTCAACGGAATCGCGTACGACGCGGTACACGACCGGCTGTTTGTCACCGGAAAACTCTGGCCGAAGCTTTTTGAGATCAAGGTAGTTCCGGAAAAAGCCAAAGTTGTCCCCGTTCATCGCGCCAAGTAATGTCACCGGTCTCATCATGTAGCGCCGGTCTCCAGACCGGCTGTAGCGGGGGTCTCCAGACCCCCGCAGAACTCGCCGCCGTTTTTGAAACAGCCTATCGCAAATCGGAACCACCCCGCAGCCAACTTGCCGCCATCACAGTCCGCTTGCGCTCCGCGCGGGTATACTTTTCCGCGAAGGGTTGGCTCTGCAATGGACGATGCCTCAATATTCACGACGAATTCCCTGCAAAATGCCGCGGTCCTAACCGTCGTTCTGGCGTTTGCCGGCTACCTGGTCACGTTCTGGAGCAACCGCGTGATGGCGCGGCGCGCCGACCGGCTGCGCCTGGTGAATCAGCGCCTGAACGATTTCTACGGGCCGCTCTACGTGGCCACCGTGGGAGGCAACATCGCCTACAAGGCGCTGCTCGCCAAGCAGGGCAAGACGCAGTGCCATCCCATCCGCGACGAGGACCTGAAGGAGTGGGTCCTGTGGATGAAGACCATCTTCATTCCTCTCAATGACGTGCGCGAGAAGATCATCATTGAGAACGCGCATTTGATCGTCGAGGAGCAGATGCCGCAGTGCCTGCTCGACTTTGTGACCCACGTGGTGGGCTATAAGGCCTTGTTGTTCAAGTGGGCCGAAGGCGATTACAACGAGCGGCGTTCCATGATCGGCTGGCCGCCGGAGTTCGACATCTACGTCGAGCGCTCGTACCGGGCGCTGAAGGCCGAACAGACGCGGCTGCTGCACAATTTCCTGTGGCGGTGGTGGCGGCGCGCCAACGGGCGCAATCGAGCTTAGCTGCTTCCAGTAAACCATCCGGCCGTTGCCTCATCCTTTCCGTGCACTTGCTCAAAGCGCGGGAAAGCACCGGCCTCCTCCCGATTGACCTTGCCCTCAATCCCTTTTTGAGGCTATGATTCTGCCCTATCCATGTGAGGGCTTCGCGCACATCGCGCAGGCCGCTTTGTCAGGGGACACCCATGCGCAAATTGGTTCTGGGATCGTTGCTCAGTTTCGCGTGCTTCGCCGGCGCGCAGCAACAGCAACCCCCTGGTGACGTGTATGAAAGCGGCGGGCAAGGCGCGGAAACCCCGGCGCAAGCAGTGAAGAAACTCTACTTGCTCACGGCGGAGATGACCGACGATCCCAGTTCCGGCTACGACGCGAAAACCGATCATTGGCCGGAGGCCGACGCGGACTGGCAGCAATGGGATAACAGCATGGCCACCGACGGCAACGCTCTCACGCCACAGCAGCACAAGGTTTTGCCCGCGTGCGCCGCGCATTTGGGCGCCGCGATCGGTGACGCGGAGCGCAGCTACCGGATCCAGAAATCGCAGCCAAACAACCCACCAGCGCAGGCAACCGCGCAGAAGCTTTTGGCCACGGCCCGCAAGGAGTTCGCGCAGTGCAACCGGGCCGACGCCCTGAATGGCTCGAACGGGAACCCGGCGCCGGGTGGAACCGGCCCCGGAAGTCAGACGGGCGGCACGCCTGGCAGCGGCCCGGGCGCGCCGATCCCCGGAGGCGTCAGCTCTAATGGGCCAGGCGGGACGCCAGGCGGCCCGCAGTCCCCAACCCCTCCGGGCGGCAAGGGTAAAGGAGGCGTCAACACTCCCGGGCAAGGCCAGACGCCAGGCAGTCCGCGGACCCCAGCCCCTCCGGGTGCGCCGATCCCGGGAGGCGTGAGCACCGGTCCGAACGGCACGTCTGGCCCGAGCCAAAATGGAACGGGCACCCAACCCCGTCCCTCCAATGCCCTCACCAACACAGTCGACTATGTGCGTGGTTTGATCGATGGGATGGGCGACGGCTTCAAGGGCTTCGGGAACCTTGCGCTTGGAGCGGCATTCTTTGCTAAAGGCATGACGGCTCTCCAAATGGGCCAGGGACTTAGCGGCAACGATTTCGTCAATGCCTCCAAAGCCTGGGGACTTACACCCGGCGATTCCATCGTGTTGAAGGGACTCGCGGCCGAAATGAACCAGCAGGTAGTGGGCAGCAACGTATCCGCCTACGACCAGGGCCGAACCGGAGGACGCCGCATCCTCAACTATGCGGTAGCTCCCGCCGCGCTCGAAGCCGCCGGCCCCGTGCTGGGCGCGCGCGCACCCCCCGGCTCTACTGGAGCCAATCCCCTCAAGGGCTCGGCCGTCGCCGGCGAAAGTGCGGCCAATCCGCTCAAAGGTCAAGCCATCCTTGACACGACCTCCGGCAAGACTCCCTGGGACCTGGCCGATAAATTCATCGAGACCGGCAGTGGGCCTGTGCGGCAACTGGGCGCCTATGAAGGCGGCGGCAGCTTCGGCCAGGTGTACGACCTTGCCAATGAACCCCGCGTGATCAAGCTCAGCACCACATTTGAAGATAGCGCCCCGTCGTTTCCGCGTCAGTTTAAGGGAATGCAACGTTTGCAGAGTGCCAAGGTCGATACGCCGAAAATTGACCCGATTCAGCCCGTCGGTCCGGGCCAACCCGCATCGCTCGTCATGGATAACGTGAAGCAGAAGTGGCCTGGCGCGGAGCAATTCACCCGCACACAGTTCGCCGAGCTTGCGGAGACTCAATACAATCAGGTGCTCGCCGCGGCTGACCAGGTCTACAAGAAACTCGTGAATAAGAATCTCGTCGGGGCCGACCTTTCCATCAACAACATGATGTTCCAGCCCAACGGCGCAGGCGACCTCAATGCCATCGTCCATGATGCCGACATGATCTTCACGATGGAAGAAATGGAAAAAGAGTTCTCGAATGCCAAGAGCTATCCAGGAAACGCTGTTCGAACGACCCTCGAGAACGATCCTTCCTTCGAGCCGTTCAATGAAACAGTGGAATCGCTCATGGACAAACTTTTCAAAGCGAATTTCCCCCCGTACGAAAATCGCCTGCCCCCGCCCCCGCCGGTCAACCCCGGGAGCGGCACATTACCGAGCAATCCCGGGACCGGAACGATACCCCGTAGTCCCGGCAGCGGCACGTTACCCCGCAATCCCGGCACCGGCACATTGCCCAGCAATCCCGGGACCGGAACAGTTCCGCGGAAGCCATAAGGGCTGCTGGGTGCCGGCGCGCAAGCACATCCCTCCGCCTCCCTCGTACTTCGCCGAATCGAAATGGCGGGTGCCCCCGGTCTCGATTCTGAGACCGGGGATAGCACGAACGCCGACTCACCCTTCTCGACTCACCACAAAACCCGGCGAGAAAATCTGTGACACCTGAAACCTGACACCTGAAACCTTTTTTCACGCCGTCATCACCGGGTTCAGCGAGGTCACATGCGCCACGGCTTTGGTTAGCCGCGCCTCGCAGGGACGCGCACCCTTGTAATCCGCCGGCGTGTAAATGTGTTCGACCGACTCCACCAGATAGGCGCCGGGAAGAAACTTTCCACCCTCGCGGACGCCGTCGCCGGGCAGCATCAGAACGTCGCCCTCGCGCGGCAGCGAGTGCAGAGTTTCCAGAGGCACCAGGTTGATGCAGGTTCCGTCGCCGGCCACGAACTCCAGGCAGTTACGGCTGTGCAGCCTTCCCTGGCGCTCGCGCCGCGCCTCCTGCCGCACCCTCCAGGATTCGTAATAGGCGCCCGCCATCATGGGCAGCCCGATCATAAATCCCACAACACTGCTGTACTGCGCAATCAGCGATAACCAATGGCGATTCATTCCGTCGTCGTCTCCTACGCAAAGGCTAACAGTTTGCGGCAAAGGCTTCGAGGGCACCGTCCACGGACGGCAGCATCGTTTGGCTATTGGCTGTTCGCTACCCGCTACTGCCCAACCGACCCGTTCCGGTGCTCCCGTTCCCCTTGAAAGAAACGGTGATGCACCATGCTCACTCCGAGGAGCAGAACGAGGAGAAAGAAAACTATCACGAAGAGGATCGTGATGATTCCACGCAGTGGTGGCTTTTGCTCCGGCCCGGCCGCAGCGTTCGCATCCTTATCCATTCGAGTCATCCCCTCAAGAAAAGGTAATAATATACTTCGCAAAACAGAGAGATTAAATGCTGCCGCGCAAGTACCCGGCTGATTCGCACAACTTGCATCCGCAGCCCGGTGTCAGTTCGCGCTCCGCTGCTGTCCATTCGCTGAATCCTTCAACCCACTCTGGATCAGTTTGCGCGAAAGCTCGATGATCATTTAGGAAGTTTGTCAGAGCAACTTGCAGAGCTTCAATGACCTGTCTATTGCCCGTGTTTCTTGTCATGACTCACCTTTCCTTGGGATTTCTGCCGCTCAGCTTCCCGTCGCTGCATCTCTTCTTTCGAGACGGTGGACGCCCGACGCACGGCATTGTCGAAGCGTCCCGCATCGGTTTTGCCGGGGGCGGGTGGAGCAGGGAGCGGTTTCATGATTTCCCATTCTTTCTATGGCCGTTTTTGCTTTTCTTCTGCCATGCTGACGCAAATCCTGATTTTCCCGGAACCGGTTCAATCAAGTTCCGATCACGGAGTTTCAGGAAGACGCTTTTCATCGAGTTTTCGGATTTGATGCCCGTTATTCCCCGCGCATCTCGATTTGTGATGGTGGCATTGTTGTCGAGATATTGCATTACCGTATCTTCGGGAGAGGCCAGACGCTCATGCTTAATCTCAACGAGTAAGGAATGATCTAACTCGCGAATGATCGGTTCCTTAAGGCGCAGCTGCTTCATTGCTTCAAACGCCGTGTTCAGACCCTCGCCCACATCTTTGTTGGGCGGATTTGGAAACTTATTGATGACGCGGACCAGGTTGCCATTGCGAGCGAACCGTTCTTGAAGAATGTTCTTCGGTGTTATGTGGGCCGGTAGCCGACCTGGGCTTTCTACCTCCACCCGATTGTCGAAAATACGGACGTGAACATCGTCGGCGAGCGAATAATCACGGTGAAGAACTGCGTTGGTAATTACCTCATGCAGTGTCTCGGTCGGGTACTTCACTGGCTCCAAACCTTTGGTGCCGAGCACCTGAATCCCATCAATGGTTTCTTTTGTCGTCTTAACGGCCTCCACGATAACGTTGTATGCGCATCCTTCGATGCTCACCGGTGTTCCGACCAGCGTTTCGCGCGTTCCTTCCTCTTCCCCGGTCTTGTACCGGTAGACTTTTACACCGGTACGCTTGGGCAGGATGGCTTGAGGTAGGTCGGCAAATAGTGTGACGCCAGCAACCGTGGGCTTGTCATTCTTGATGAGTTCCTGTTTCCGCAACCAAGACTCCGGCTCGGACGAAGGAATCACATTCAGAATAAATTCGATAACAGCGGCGGAATTGCAGATTGAGGCCAGTTCTGTTGCCACCGGTTCATTTTCGAAGGAGGTAAGCCCCTTATTGCGCTTCAGTATCGCCAGAGCGTCTGGTGTGTTCACAGGTAAGCTCTGGGCTCCTCGTCGAATGTAGGGCAGCCCATCGTTAGCTCTAACTATGTCTTTAGATTTCTGGACAATTATCTGAAGAACCACACCGGTGTAGCTGGGATGTGACAGAAAAGAATAGAGAAAACCCTCCCCGAGCGGGAATAACTCTTCCAGTCCTTGGATATGCCCATTAGCGTCTTCTGGGTCCGCAAATCCCTGCCACCGGTCGGGAAATGGTAGCGGAGTATTGTCAACGATACCGACGTAAAGTTCTCCACCGTCTGCGTTTGCAAACGCAGAAATCGCCTTGGACAACTTCGATGGTCTGATTTCTTTGGCCTTAACGTCCAAGAAGTGCCCCTCGGTGTATGAGAGCAATTCCTGAACTTGCTTATCCGTGATTTGCACCACTGGTATTGGCATCTGGACGCCTCCTAGCGGCAACCGACCAGCATACTTAGTTCGGTCGTATATCGTCCACCGGTGACTTGCCGGTAAGCTCAGAGAATGTTAGGCGTTTGCCCACCGTGCCTCTCGTTGCGATGTCGAACCGCTGCGCATCCGACAGCTTCCGATTGTTGAACCGGAACGATTGCTCGCCTAGGTAGCGGAACAAATGGAGCGGGTCAATGCCCACATAGGTTCGTTGATGCCCCGCTTCAACAGGCTCCGGCAGTTTTCTAGACCATTAGTGCGGACGCGACACGCTCGCACCATGATCACTGCTTGAATTCCTCTGCTTTTTCCAGCCATCGCAAGACCCTCGAAACCACTGCCTCAAAAATCCCCGCCACCCTTGCAGATAATTTCGCCGCTTTGTCGCACAATCATTCCATGCAATCTCCAGCCGCCACGTCCGGATTCGTGCCACCACCCCCACCCCCTCTTCCACTCCTTCCCTCCTGCGCGCGGCCAGCCATTCACGGTCCCCGGCCCGCGATTCCTCCGAGTCAGAACCGGCGTTAACCAGAAAATCAATCGCATTAATTTTCTTGACACCCCACCCCTGCATCTTGTGGCCGCGAATGCATCTGCAAACAGAACCACAACAGATTGTGGCCCCTCGGCGTCGCCTGAAATTAAATAAATAAAAACGCTACCACCCATACCCCGGTACGGTACCGGGATGTTTCTAATTAAACTATTGATTGTAAATGATTTACTGCGATAAAACGCGGTCTGAAGCCGAGGCGCCCAACGCTGTTAATGCACACAAAACAGTGCAAATTACGGCCGGAACTGGCTAACTCCCAGCCGGAATTGACTAACTCGTTGCCCCGCCGACTCGCTGCTCCAGTCCCAGATTCTTCCATAGCCGCAGCGAGGGGCCGGACTGGTTGATGGTGTAGAAGTGCAGCCCGGGCGCGCCGTCGCGTAGCAGCGTCTCGCACAGGCGCGTCACCACGCCGATGCCGAAGTCGACCAGCGCCGTTTTGTCGCCGTCGAGCTCTTCGAGGCGCAGACGGATCCATCTTGGAATATCGGCGCCGCAGCCATTGCAGAAGCGCATCGTGTTTGTGTAGCTCGTGATGGGCATGACGCCGGGCACGATGGGAATCGTGATGCCGGCCGTCACGCAGCGCTCCATGAAGTGGAAATAAGCGTCGGCGTTGTAGAAGAGCTGCGTGAGCGCGGCGTCAGCCCCGGCTTCAACTTTGCGGCGGAAGTGCTCGAAGTCCTCCGTTGGACTCGCGGCTTGGGGATGCATCTCGGGGTACGCGGCGACTTCGATCTTGAAGGCGTCGCCGTGCTCCGCGCGTATGAAGCTGACCAGTTCGTTGGCGTAGTGGAATTCGCCGGGCGCTGCGGGACTGAGCGCCGTGGCCGGCAGATCGCCGCGCAGGGCTACGATGCGCTTGACGCCTGCTGCGCGGTATCGCGCAAGCTGCGCCGCAACGTGTGCGCGCGTAGAGCCCACACAGGTGAGATGCGGCGCGGTCTCCACGCCGGAGTGTTCTACCACGGTCAGCAGAGTTTCGTAGGTGCCTTCCTGATCCGACCCGCCCGCGCCGTGCGTTACGGAAAAGTAATCGGGGCGCAACGCCGCAAGCTGGCCGATCACGGCCGGCAGCTTGGTCTGCGCCTCCGGCGTGCGCGGAGGAAACAGCTCGAACGAGAATGTGAGTGGCGAAGACATGTGAAGTGATTAGTGGTTAGTGATTAGTGATTAGTGATTGAAGCGGCCGCTGCGGGTGCCGACCGCTGACCACTAATCACTAGCCACTAACCACTCGTCTAGTACCGATAGTGATCGGCTTTGTACGGCCCTTCCACTGGAACGCCGATGTAGTCGGCCTGCTTCTGGCTGAGCTTGGTCAGCTTGACGCCGATCTTCTCGAGGTGCAACCGCGCGACTTCTTCGTCCAGCTTCTTGGGCAGCACGTAGACTTGCGGCTTGTAGCTGTCGCGGTTCTTCCACAGGTCGAGCTGCGCCAGCGTCTGATTGGCGAAGCTGTTCGACATCACGAAGCTCGGGTGGCCGGTAGCGCAGCCCAGGTTCACCAAGCGCCCTTCGGCCAAGATGAAGATCGAGTGCCCGTCAGGGAACGTGTACTTATCCACTTGCGGTTTGATGTTGATCCGCGTCACGCCCTTTGCCTCGTTCAGCCGGTCAATTTGAATTTCATTGTCGAAGTGGCCGATGTTGCAGACGATGGCCTGATCCTTCATCTTCTGCATGTGCTCGAAGGTGATGATGTCGGTGTTGCCGGTGCAGGTAACGTAAATGTCGCCGCGGCCCAGCGTGTCTTCCAACGTCGTCACTTCGAAGCCCTCCATCGCCGCCTGCAGCGCGTTGATGGGGTCGATCTCTGTAACCACAACGCGCGCGCCCATGCCGCGCAATGAATGAGATGACCCCTTGCCCACGTCACCGTAGCCGCAGATGACCGCGACCTTGCCCGCGACCATCACGTCGGTGGCACGCTTGATTCCATCAGCAAGAGATTCGCGGCAGCCGTAGAGATTGTCGAACTTCGATTTGGTCACAGAGTCGTTGACATTGATGGCCGGAACCAACAGCTTGCCCGTCTCCATCATCTTGTAGAGCCGGTGGACGCCCGTGGTGGTCTCTTCAGAAACGCCGCGCCAATCGGCGACGACTTTGTGCCAATGCTTCGAATCTTCGGTGAAGACTTTCTTGAGCAAGTCCTTGATCACCTGCTCCTCATGATTGCTGCTCGCGGTGTCGACCCAGCGGTCGCCGTTCTCGAGTTCATATCCCTTGTGGATGAGGAGCGTGGCGTCGCCGCCGTCATCGACGATGAGCTGCGGACCGAGGCCGCCCTTGTGCGTGAGCGCACGCCAAGTGCATTCCCAATAGTCTTCGAGACTCTCGCCCTTCCAGGCAAAAACGGGAACGCCCACGGCGGCGATGGCCGCTGCCGCGTGATCCTGTGTGGAGAAGATGTTGCAGCTAGCCCAGCGCACTTCCGCACCGAGACTCACCAGAGTCTCAATGAGCACCGCTGTCTGAATGGTCATGTGCAACGAGCCGGTGATGCGCACGCCGGCCAACGGCTTTTCTGCCGCATATTTGTTGCGAATTGCCATCAGGCCCGGCATCTCCTGCTCGGCGATGACGATCTCTTTGCGGCCCCAATCGGCCAAGCCGAGGTCTGCCACTTTGAAGTCGGGTCCGGGGGTGCCGGTTTTCGTGCCTTCCAGGGTTGCGGTTGCCATTCTCTTCTCCTTTTATCGTCGTATCGTGATATGTTGATATGTAGCAGAATTTTGCCATGCCGTCAATCATCAAAACGCTCAAGGTCGTCGCCGATCCAAACAGGCTGCGTATCCTGTTGCTTTTAAAGGGCGAGGAACTGTCCGTTGCCGAGCTGCAGGAGATCCTCGGCATGGGCCAAAGCACCATTTCTACGCATCTTTCGCAGCTTCGGCAGGCTGAACTCGTCGAGGACCGCCGCACAGGCAAGAGTCATTTTTATCGGCTCTCCGCATCCGACGCAACAGAGGACGACGCGATATTGGGTCGCCTTCTTTCCCAAGCCGGCAAAGAGATTGCAGAAGCGGCTGCCGACCAAGCCGCCATGCGCCGCGTGCTCAAGAAGCGCCAGGACAAGACGCGTGCGTTTTTCGACAGCGTGGCCGGGCGGCTGGGCAAGGACTACGTTCCCGGCAAGAGTTGGAAGAGCATGACAGAGGCGCTGCTGCGGTTGATGCCGCCGCTCACGATTGCCGATCTGGGCGCCGGCGAGGGGAGTTTTGCTCTCATACTTTCTCAGAGAGCCGTGCGGGTGATTGCCGTCGACAGTTCTGCGCGCATGATCGAGGTGGGCCGGGAACAGGCGGCGCGTTACGGCGTGAAAAATGTGGAGTACCGGCTCGGTGATATGGAGGAAGTTCCCATCGGCGCGGGCGAAGTGGACCTCGTGTTCTTTTCGCAGTCGCTGCATCACGCGCTGCATCCGGAGCGCGCGCTCGCCGAGGCGGCACGGATTCTTGGCGACGGCGGCCGCATCGTCGTGCTCGACCTGCTCAAGCACCGATTTGAAGAGGCGCGCGAGATATACGCCGACGAGTGGCTGGGTTTCAGCGAGGCCGAGCTTGAATCCATGCTTCAGAACGCGGGCTTCGCGAACGTCGAGACTGCAGTAGTGGACAAGGACGCGGAGGCACCGCAGTTCCAAACACTGCTCGCCATTGCCGACAAAGCGCGTTCGTCGCGCGGGATCGTCTCTGCCCAGTGATTCCAATTTGCCGATCTGCGCGGCGCAATGAATTGCGCGTTTGCGACGATCAATACCAGAACTTCAGCCTCGCCCAATCTTCTGCGAACGGACGCTTGCGGCCGCGCAGCCAGAAATAGTGCTTGTGCTCATAGTCCATCGTCCATTGCGCGTCAGACGGGCCCAGGTCAATTACCTCGGTGTAATCGTTCGTGTATTCCTCTCGGTTGCTGCCGAGGGTGAGCACCGAGTCGCCGGTATAGCTGTCCCATCCCCAGTAGAAGTAATTATTGTGGCCACTGATCGCGGTGGGCAGGCCATATTCGCGACCAAGAATATTCACTGCACTTGCCTCGCCATAGTTATCGCAAAAGATGGCCGTATGCGCGCGAAGGTCCGGAGGCAGAGCTTTGTAGCGGGCGGCAAAGCCCTCGACCATCTGCGGCCAACCGAAGCGGTCGGAGAGAACCTGCGGCAGCGGGCTCGAGAACTTTTCCATCCTTACCGAATCGGGCTGAAAGAATGCGGTGTAGGTATGGTATTTGTTCGGCGGCAGAATGGTGAGCGTGCACGGACCCGTCGCAAAAACGAACGTCAGGCCGAGGACAATCGCATACGTGTTTACATGCCGCGAGCGGCGAACAAGCTGCGCGAAGCCAACTGCGCCGGCGGCGAACAGCACCGGGCAGATGGGAGCAACGTAATAGTGCTTGGCACGCATGGCAATCATCATGCCGAGGAAGATCAGGTAGGTGATGGCCACAAAACGCCAGGCACGCGCGTTCCTCGATAATCCAAGCCAGACCAGTCCGCCGATCCAGACCGGAGCGGCGAGAATAATCAGCACCACGACCTGTTGATACAGAAAGACCAATGGCGAATGCGGAAGGTATTTGTCAGTGTGCTCGACAGTGTTGAGAAACTCATAGGTGGGAAAGTGATGGACCCACTCCCACACAAAGTTTGGAAGGGCGATGAGCATGAGGATGGCAACGCCGCCGGCACAAGCGCGTGACCGGAGGATGTGGCGTTGTGGGCTAATCAACAGTCCGGCCAGGAGCGCGATGAGGAAGAAGACGGTCGAGTGTTTGTTCTCGATGCCCAACCCTGCCAGCAGCCCGAAGAGCAGCCAGGCGCGCGGACTGGTGGAGCCGTCGGCCACGCGCATGACCAGGAAAAGCGCACCCATCCAGAAGCATGGCTCAAACGAATTCATGGAGAGGTAGTTCGAGGTCCCCAGGAAGACAGGAGCAGCCAGCACGCCGGTCATGGCAAGAGTCTGCGCGGGCCGGCTGCCGCCAAACTGCCATGTAAGCAGACCGGTCAGCCCGACGGTGACGCCGCCGGCCAGGAAGCTGAAGACGCGGCCGCCGGTAGGCGAGATGCCGAAGAGCAACTCGGCTAGCCGGGCCTGCAGCGCGACCATCGGCGGCTGATCGACGTAACCCCACGCGAGGTGGTGGCCGCAGACGAGGAAATAGAGTTCATCGCGGAAAAAACCGTAGCCGAGATGCGCGCCCCACAGCGAGCTTCCCAGGTGGACAAGGAAAGTGAGCGCGGCAAAAAAGCCGGCAAGGACCAAAGCTGCGTGAAGCGACAACCCATCGCGATTTCGCGCCGGATTTCGCGGCAAAACGACTGCTTCTCCGACTGTCGCCAACTTGTTGGCCTCCCCCACTGTATTTTATGGCTTCTTCGCAGGAGAGTCGTGAACGATCGTCAATTGGGTCTGATATGGGGCGCCGGAAATTGGCAATACCTCCGCCAAACCATATTCTTAACAAAGTCCTCACTGGGTGAGGCGGATCTGGAAGCCATGCTCGAGAGCGCCGGCTTCGTCAACCCGGAGACCACCGTGGTGGACAAGGATGCGGAGGCGTCGCAGTTCCAAACGCTGCTGGCCATTGCGGACAAGAGGAAGTAGCGCGCTGCGACGGTTGGCTTTCTCGCGGATCTAAATTAGTGTGGTTCTCGGGCGTTGAAAGGTGAACGCGATGGGCGATAGGCGACAAGTTGCGGAGACAGCAGGAGCAGTGAAGAAAGCTGCCCACCTCACCCGTGCGCGCCAGACCGCGATTTTCAAGGCGCTCGCGGATCCGCACCGCTTTGAGTTATTGCTGCAGATTGCCAAGGCCCGATGTCCCCTGGGCTGCTCGCAGGCCCTGGCCTCCCTGCCGATTTCGGCGGCAACGCTTTCGCACCACATCAAGGAGCTCGAAACAGCCGGCCTCATCGACATTCGCCGCGAAGGCAAATTTGCTTATCTCTCACTGCGGCCGGGGGTTCTGGAATCCGTAGCCGCGAGTTTGCAGGCTCTCGAATCGGCCAACTGCGCAGGCCGCTGACACCTCATTCGGAGATTTTCACAATCACTTTGAATCCTTTTCCCGGCACGGCTAATCAATTCGACAGTTGTCGAAATGTCGAAGGTATGACATACGATACCGGGAGATGAGGAATGAAGAACCTTCAAAGCAAAGTGGCGCTGGTGACCGGCGCATCAAAGGGTATTGGCGCGGCCATTGCCCTAGAATTGGCGGCGCGCGGCGCGGCTGTGGCAGTCAACTACGCGGGCAGCAAGGCGGGCGCGGATAAGGTGGTAGCAGAGATCAAGGCCGCGGGCGGCAAGGCCATCGCGGTGCAGGCGGATCTCTCGAACCCCGATGCCATCGGGCCGTTCGTGAAAACCGTAGCCGACCAGCTTGGCCCCATCGACATTCTGGTGAACAATGCCGGCGTCTATGAGTTCGGCCCGTTGGAGCAGGTTTCGCCCGCGCAGTTCAACAAAATGTTCAACCTGAACGTCCTGGGCCTGCTTTTGACGACCAAGGAAGCGGTGGCGCGCTTCAATCCCAAGGGTGGAAGCGTGATCAACATCAGTTCCGTTGCGGCCAACGGCGTCCCGGGCGCCGCGGTGTACAGCGCCACAAAGGGCGCGGTGGACTCAGTGAGCGCGGCGCTGGCGCAGGAACTTGGCCCGAAAAACATCCGTGTAAACTCGCTCAGTCCGGGCATGATCGTAACGGAAGGAGTTCAGGCCGCGGGCTTTATCGGCAGCGACTTCGAAAAAGAATCCGTGCAGCGCACTCCGCTTGGCCGCATCGGCCAGCCTCGGGACGTCGCTTCGATCGCCGCGTTCCTGGCTTCGGAGGAATCGGGGTGGGTGAACGGCCAGACGATTCAGGCGGCGGGCGGATTGCGGCTGTAATCCAACGCGGCCCCATCCTTTCGCCGGAGTTTGCGCGGAGGGATGGGAGAGCCGACTTTTAACCGCGCTCGGCTTCGAGGATTTGCCGCTTGCGTTCCACGCCCCAGCGGTAGCCGGTAAGCGAGCCGCTAGCGCCCACTACGCGATGGCATGGCACCAGCACGGAGACGCGATTCAGAGCGCAGGCGCGGGCCACGGCGCGGGTTGATTTTGGAATGCCCATCTCGCGCGCCAACTGCGAATAAGTGCGCGTCTCGCCGCGCGGAATTTGCCTGAGCGCGTTCCACACGCGAAGCTGGAAGACGGTGCCGCGCAGATCCAATGCCGGAACCTGTGGTGCGGCAGCCTTTTGGACCAAGTCGTCGCCTTCGCGGACGTTCGCAAGCGCCGCGTCAACCCAACGTGCGATGGAGGGATCACGGCGCAGGGCGGCCTCGGGGAATTCCGTGCGCAGGGTCGCCTCGGCTTCCGCTTTGCTGTTGGCCAGCGCCAGCCAGCACAGACCTCGTTCCGTGGCGCCCACAATCATCCATCCAAACGGCGAATGGGCGGCGCAATAACCAATGCGCTCGCCCTTGCCGCCTTTTGCAAATCGCGATGGCGTCATGCCCAGTTGCGCGCCCTCCCAGGCGCGGCTCGACGAACCAAATCCTGCGTCATAAATCGCGTTGGTCACGGTGCTTCCTTCCTTGAGGGCTTTGCGCAGCCCGTTGGCGCGCAGAGCGCGCTGGTACTCGAGCGGGCTAACACCCATTTCGCGCTTGAAGAGCCGCTGCACGGTGAAGGGACTCAAGCGCGCCACACGGCCCAGTTCTTCAAGAGGCACGCGGCGGTCGACATTCTTTTCGATGTGACGCCGAATCTCATCCAAAGGAGCGCCCCACGCAGTGGCCCGGGGACCGCAGCGCTTGCAGGCGCGAAATCCGGCGGTCAGCGCTTCGGCCGCGGTGCGGAAAAAGCGCACGTTAGAGCGCAGCGGCCGGCGGCTCGAGCAAGTGGGCCGGCAAAAAACGCCTGTGGTTACGACGCCATAGAAGAAGCGCGCCTGCGGGTCGCGGGTGACGAGCTGCTTCCACGCGGAGTCCGCCCACGCGGTATCAGACCGCGCATCTCGAGACGCGTTGACGAGGGGCATTGCAGGCTGCGGCATTTCGATCCTGGGCGTCTTGGGCATGCTGGAAACGGTTGCAGATTCGATTGCGATTTGCGAAATAGTGCTCATGGGAATGATAGTCGCCGATCGCCGTTCCGCGCGCACTCCGATTCTTGCGCGCAATTCTGTTTTCGCTGGGTGCCGCGGGCGCGGCAGAGCCTTGGCACGCAGGCCGCGCCCCAGGGACTTGCATGGGCATTGACACAATGGGTACGCTTCACCGTGTATCCTCGTTCTGCAAACGATGTCACACTTCGTCTGGCCTCGAACCGCTGCAGAGGCCAGTCGTCGCGCCAGAATGATCAACGGAGGCTTCACCATGTCAAACAACCCGATTGCAATCGCGGCACTCGCCGCCCTTTTCTCAGTTTCCGCTATGGCCTGCGCGCAGGCCAACGGTCCTTACAAGGTACAGAAGATTTCACTCGTCGGTGGCGATGGCGGATTCGACTACGTGACGGCCGACTCCGACGGCCGCAATCTGTATGTGGCGCGCTCCGGCCCTGCCGGGCATATTGACGTTTTCAACCTGGATACGCTGGCTCAGGTGGGCGACCTTCCAGGCGTGAGCGGCCACGGCGCGGCGGTGGACACGGCCACGGGCCATGGATTCGCGACGTCGAAGCCGGTGACGATGTTCGATGCGAAGACCTTCGCGATCATCAAGAAGATCGACTTCCAGGGCAATCCCGACGGTTATCTGAATGACGCCTACAATCACCGTTTCTACATCCTTAGCCACTCGGCGCCTAACATTACGGTGCTCGACGACAAGGACGGTTCGATTCTTGGGACGATTGACATCGGCGGCGCACCTGAGCAGGCCGCGACGGATGGTCGCGGCAAGATCTACGTCGACATTGAAGATAAGGCCGCGATCGCCGTGATCGACGCGGACGCGATGAAGATGGTGGGCCGCTACGATCTCTCGAGCAAAGGCGGCGGATGCGCGGGCTTGGCGCTGGACGCGAAGAACGGAATCCTCTTTGCCGCCTGCCGCGACAAAAACAACATGATCATTTTGTCGGCCGCCGACGGGCACATCCTCACCGACCTGCCGATCGGCGTGGGCTGCGACGGCGCCACCTTCAATCCCGACACAATGGAAGTGTTCAGCTCGCAGGGCGATGGCACGCTGACGGTGATCAAGGAGATCTCGCCGACTGACTTTGCTGTGGAGCAGACGGTGTTTACGCCGCAACGCGCCAAGACCATCACGCTCGATACGAAGACGGGTAATCTCTTCCTGATCGCGGCCGAGTATGGGCCGACGCCGGCCCCGCCTGCCGCGCCGGCTGGCGCAGCGCAACCTTCAGGCGGACCGCCAAGTGCCGGTGGTCCCCCGGCTGCAGGCGGCCCGCCCGCGTTCATGCGCGGGCCTCGCGCACCGATGATTCCACACTCCTTCCAGATCCTGGAGGTAGGCAAAGATTGAGCGGCGAATGGCCGGGTGATGCAAGTTCCTCAGAAATGAGGAAGGCTCCATCGCCGGTAATGCCAGATCAAACGCTGCCTGATAATGGTGGACGATGGCACTGGACTGGAGTTGCGGGGCGCTGGCGGAAGGGCTGCAATGTTACAAGAGCGAGGAATTTTTTCTCGCGCATGAACATTGGGAAGGCGTCTGGCTGGCATGTGCAGAGCCGGACAAAACGTTTCTGCAGGCGCTGATTCAAATTACCGCAGCCTTTCATCATCTTCAGCGCAAGAATTTCACTGGCTCCGCATCACTGCTGCGCGCGGCATTGCGGCGGCTCGACGCGTTTCCCGCTGCCTACGGAGGAATCGAAGTCGAAGATCTTTGCGCGAGTGTGCGCGTGTGGCTGCTGGCGCTGGATCGGGAAGATCCATCGCTACGACCGCCGATTCCGCAAATACGATGAACGCGAAGGTCCCTTCGGAATCATGGGAGTTCGACTTATCTGTTTAGCAGAGCTTCGGCGCGCACCAAATCTTCTTCCGTGTCGACGCCGATGGTGTCGCGCGGGGCGTCGGCGACATAAATTGCAATGCCGTTTTCGAGCAAACGCAGTTGCTCCAGGCGCTCCAGCTTTTCAAGCGGCGACGGCGGCAGCGCGGCGAAACGCTCAAGCGCAGCTTTGCGATAGGCGTAGATGCCCAGGTGCTTGCGATAGCCGGTGAAGCCAACCCGATCGCGATCGAACGGAATCGTGGCACGCGAGAAGTAGAGAGCGCGGCCGTCGAGAGCCGTGACTACTTTGACAGCGTTGGGATTGGTGAACTCCTCGGGCGGGCAGCACACGGAGAGGGTGCTGACTTCTACCTCGGGCCGCGCGAAGAGATCGAGAAGCGGCGGGAAAAAATCTGCCGTGAGAGTGGGTTCGTCCCCCTGAATGTTGACGTAGATTTCGGCGTCGATCTCAAGAGAAACTTCCCTCACCCGGTCGCTGCCGCTGGGGCATGCTGGCGAGGTCATCACCACAGGAATGGAGCGCGCGCGACAAACCTCGGCGACCTCTTCAGCGTCAGTGGCAACGACCACGGGATCCATGAGGCCGCTGGCGCTGGCGGCGCGCCACACCCACTCCACCATGGGCCGGCCAGCGATGGGGCGCAACACCTTGCGCGCCATGCGCGTGGACTGCAGCCGCGCAGGAATGACGGCTGCGATACGCAGGGAACTCATGCAGTCGAGTGTACATGGGCGCGGGGCGGCAACAGTCAGACGGCGAGTGCGGCCAACGCGCTTTCGGCTCGGGCCAGTCCCTGCACCGCGGCTCCGGGATCGCCGCTTTGGTGCTCGGCCTGGTGCTCGGCATAGACGAATTCGATCCGCGTGAGGCCGATGACGCCTAGGATGCGGCGCAAATACGGTTCCTGGTGATCGAAATCATGGAAGGGTGTGCCTGCGGGATACGCGCCACCGCGCGCAGAAAAAACGTAAACCCGTTTGCCCGGCGGAACGAGCGGGGCCACGCCCTGCGCGGTGAAGGCAAAGGTGCGTCCTTCGCGCACGATCAGGTCGATCCACGCTTTGAGCGAGGCGGGAATGGAAAGATTCCACATGGGCGCGCCCAACACCACAACGTCGGCGGCGAGCAACTCATCCACCATTTGATCGGAGAAGGCGAGGGCCGACTTTTGCGCGGCGGTTCGTTCCGCGGCCGGCGTGAAGAAAGCGTCGATGGCGTTTTCATCGAGATACGGTAAGCGCTCGAGCGAAGTGTTGTGGTGGAAGACCGTGCCGCCGGGGTTTTGCTGTTTCCATTTTTCGACGAAGGCGGCGGCAAGGCGGCTTGAAACCGAAGCGGCCCGAGGACTGGAATCAATTTGAAGCAATGCAGTCATGGACGATCTCCCGGAGTTGACAAAGACACCGCATGAATTGTCGCAGGATAGGCCGGCTAGCGGCTTTTGGCGGTCGAATTTTCGATGGCGAGATCGGAAAACTGCCGCTCGAGAACGGGCTGAAACGTTTGACCTGTTCTACAGGCGCCCGTATCATTGGAACGTGGCAATTGCGTGCGTTTTTGCACCTTTTTGCCCTCCTCCCGGCGGGGTAGCTCAGATGGTTAGAGCGACGGATTCATAACCCGTAGGTCGGCAGTTCGATCCTGCCTCCCGCCACCACACTTCCTCATTAGAATGAATGTTTTAGGAAGCCCTCAAGCTCACTTCTTTACTGTGAGCGACCGAAAAAATCGAGGTACTTCTATGTGCGAATTCCTGGCGGACGTTGATCACGCCAGAAAATCCGCGCTACACCAACTACATCAAGTTGGCGAGAATGCCCGCAGCAAAATTCAACCGATACCATCGTCTAATTGTTCAAGGCCCGGGCCCATCGACTGAGGCGGGAGCCTGTTCGTGGGCGATCAAGAATCTGAGGGCATCGAAACAAGCAGCCAAATACTGCGCGCATGGCATCCGCGTGAATTGACACAGGCCGAATTTTTCCACAAGATTCAGACATTTTTACGAATCGTTGCAGGAGCGGTTGGAATCTGGTCGTGTATAAGGATAGGCACGAGCGGTTGGTGGTTGTCGGCTCGAACGCACCGACGGCAGTATTCCCCGACGCTCTCCGAAAACGGAGGGCAACCATGGCAGACAAGAAGGCTGCTATCGCAACCGGTGCCGCGGGAGGCATCGGAACAACTGTGACTCATGCATTTCTCGATCCCGGCTATAACGTGACGGCAACTTCGCGCAGCAACGAGCGCCGGCTGCTGGAGCTTGGCATTGAGCTTCCCGATCCTCCTTCGCCTTTCGGCAGTTATGTGGAGGCGGTGCAGACGGGCAACTTGCTCTTCCTAAGCGGCATGCTCCCGGTGGTAGACCACAAGCCAAAATATGTTGGGCGGCTTGGGAAAGAGCTGGATGCAGAGGCGGGACGAGATGCCACCCGCACTGCGGCTTTGGGCGCGCTGGCCGCGGCTAAAAAGCACCTGGGTTCACTTGATCGCGTCACCCGCGTTGTCCGGCTTGGCGTGTTCATGGCAACCTTTGGAGATTTCTTTGATCAGCCACATGTCGCCGATGCTGCTTCGGACCTCTTCCGCGAAATCTTTGGCAGCGACAAGATGGCTGTTCGTTTGGTGATCGGCGTGGCCAGCCTTCCTCTCGGCATGCCGATCGAACTTGAAGTCATCTTTGAGGTAGCCGATTCGTGCGGAGGAAATGAACGCACTTGAACATTCAGCAAAATCTATAGGGGGATTTATGGCAACAGCCGCAGTCGCAACGATGAAAGTCGCGCAAGTTTCTAAACCGGGAGCGGGATTCCAGATTGTCGAGCGCGAGATTCCTGAACCCAGCGCGGGACAGGTTCGGATCAAGGTGCAAGCCTGTGGCGTTTGCCATAGCGACGTGCTCACGGTGGACGGCCTCTGGCCCGGAATTGAGTATCCTCGCATTCCCGGACATGAAGTGGCTGGACTTATCGACGCGGTGGGTGCGGGAGTTTCAACGTGGACGAAGGGTCAGCGCGTCGGCGTGGGATGGCACGGCGGCCACGATAATACCTGCCTCGAGTGCCGACGCGGAGACTTTAGAAACTGCCGGAATTTGAAGATTGCGGGCGTCAGCTACGACGGTGGATACCAGCAATACATGCTGGCGCCGGTCGAGGCGCTGGTCGCGATACCCGAGGGCCTGAACGATGCCGAAGCGGCGCCGCTGCTCTGCGCGGGCATAACGACCTACAACGCTCTGCGGCACAGTGGTGCTTTTCCCGGTGACCTGGTTGCGGTGCAGGGGATCGGAGGTCTGGGTCACCTTGGAGTTCAATTCGCGAACAAGTTTGGGTATAAGGTTGCGGCGATTGGGCGCGGCCCCGGGAATGCCGAGCTCGCAAGGACGCTCGGCGCGACTGTATACATCGACAGCAACGCGACAAACGCAGCAGAGGAACTGCAGAAGCTAGGCGGCGCGAAAGCCATTTTGGCCACCGCGCCTAATTCAAAGGCAATGTCAGAGCTGATTGATGGTCTGGGGCCGAACGGCAAGTTTATTGTTGTTGGCGCTGCCTTCGATCCGATTGAGGTCACACCGATCCAGCTCATCAACGGAAGCAAATCCATTCAGGGCTGGGCCGCAGGTGCTCCAGCCGACTCCGAGGACACGCTGCGCTTTGCCGAACTTAGCGGCGTGCGTCCCATGATCGAAATCTATCCACTCGAAAAGGCGGCCGAAGCATATGCGCGCATGCTGAGCGGCAAGGCGGAGTTTCGCGTCGTGCTGACGATGTGATGCTGGCCAACTGCGGCTAACACCGAGTGCTCTGGCGCAGGAGCAGCAATCTGGGAACGGGCCCCACACTTGCGGGGAATGTCGGCTTCATCAAACTTTACAACCAAGCACTGGAGGAGATGTCATGCCAATGATCACAACCAAAGACGGTACGCAGATTTTCTATAAGGACTGGGGCCCTAAGGACGCACAGCCTATCGTGTTTCACCACGGCTGGCCTCTTTCGTCGGACGATTGGGACAACCAGATGCTGTTCTTTCTTTCGAATGGCTATCGGGTCGTCGCGCATGACAGGCGCGGTCATGGTCGCTCCTCGCAGGTGGACACTGGCCACGACATGGACCATTACGCGGCAGACGCCTCGGCAGTGGCGGAGTTTCTCGATCTCAAGAATGCGGTGCATATCGGCCATTCGACGGGTGGTGGCGAGGCGGCGCGCTATGTCGCGCAATACGGGCAGCCTCAAGGCCGCGTGGCCAAGGCCGTGCTGATGTCCTCCGTCCCTCCGCTCATGCTGAAGACCGAGAGCAATCCGGGCGGCACGCCGATCGAAGTGTTCGACGGACTCCGCGCTGCGTTGGCTGCGAACCGCGCGCAGTTCTACGTCGATCTGGCTTCAGGTCCGTTTTACAGTTTCAACCGGCCGGGCGCGAAGATATCGCAGGGCACCATCCAGAACTGGTGGCGCCAAGGGATGATCGGCGGCGCGCTGGCTCACTACGAAGGCATCAAAGCATTTTCAGAGACAGACCAGACAGACGATCTTAAAGCGATCACGGTGCCGACATTCATAATGCAGGGCGACGACGATCAGATTGTCCCTTACAAAAACGCTTCCCTGCTGCAAGCGAAGCTGCTCAAGAACAGCACGCTCAAGATCTACCCTGGCTTCCCTCACGGCATGATGACCACGCACGCCGACGTGATCAACGCGGACCTGCTGGCGTTTATCCGGAGCTGAATTTCCTGTGGGGCCGCATTAAGCGGCTCCGCTTTTTCCGCCTGGTGCAAAGATGATAGGGAAGCAGCGACCGTCTCTCGATGCCGTCTCCGCATCCGGGTGCGCCTATCTTCGCGAATTGCCACGTGCCCGGCGCAGGACATTTCGCGCTCGATACCAGGCGCTGACAATGCGGCGCTCGTAAGTCAGTTCATGGAAGCGCTTAAGTAGGCACCGGCTTTGTCGGCTGTCTGCTGCCGACCAATGCGAGACGACCGCGCATCGCCCGGCATAAGGTGTGTCCTACGCGATTCGCGGTCAAGTCGGCGACGCTGTTCGCGACAACCGATACCAAAGGATCGATCAATACTTTCGTCTAATTGATTCCCCCTCGACATTGCTGGTCTGATCGCAGGTGTGTGCGCATCGGCACAACCGATCCAGATCGGATGGAGCGAAACAGATGCTGGTGGAAATCAGCACGAACCGCCGCCGGTTTCTTGGCAATGCGGTGATGACCATCGCGGCTGCCCAGTTCGGCATTGCCGGCTGTGCGAAGGCGCTTTCGACGGGAGCGGTTCGATTGCCTGTAGAAGGTGATCTTCCGTCTTTCGGCGGCGCGACCACGTGGCTCAATTCGCAGCCCTTGACGGCACGCGGCCTGAGCGGAAAGGTTGTCCTCGTCAATTTCTGGACTTTTTCCTGCATCAACTCCATTCGCGTGCTTCCCTATTTGCGCGCGTGGGCAGCGAAATACAAGAACCAGGGATTCGTTGTCGTCGGAGTGCAAGCACCGGAGTTTGAATTCGAAAAGAACATCGACAATGTTCGCTGGGCCGTAAAGGACCGGATGATTGACTACCCGATCGCCATCGACAATGACCTGGCGATCTGGCGCGCTTTTGATAACAATTATTGGCCGGCTCTTTATTTTGTCGACGCGCGCGGGCACATTCGGCATCATCAGTTCGGCGAAGGCAATTACGAGCAGTCGGAAGCAGTTATTCGACAGTTGCTGGCCGACGCTGGAGTCCAAGGCATTGGTCAGGAGTTAGCCCCGGTCGAAGGCGTTGGCATCGAAGCTGCTCCCGACTGGGCCGACTTGAAATCGCCGGAATCCTATGTCGGTTACGATCAGGCTGCGAACTTCGCGTCGCCCAGCGGCGAAGACCGGGATAAGCGCCACGTCTATGTTGGCCCCGCAGCACTAAAGCTCAACCATTGGGCGCTCTCAGGCGACTGGACAGCAAAGAAGCAATTTGCCCTACTGAATGCGCCTAACGGGCGGATAACTTATCGATTTCACGCTCGCGATCTTCACCTCATCATGGGTCCGTCGGCACGAGGAACCACCGTGCGTTTCCGCGTGACAATCGATAGACAGCCACCCGGCAATGCGCATGGGGGCGACGTTGACGGCGAGGGTCACGGCACAGTTACACAGCAGCGGCTCTACCAGTTGATTCGTCAACCGCTGCCGATTGTCGATCGCCAATTTCAAATTGAGTTTCTCGACGCGGGTGTTGAGGCTTATGACTTCACGTTCGGCTAGTCCAGGACGAAGTTATCGTGCCTCACGACCATCTTTGGCTGAGGCCGTCCTGGCTAGTAACTAGCGGGTGTTTCGACCTAACCCTTGGATAGCACGACTAACAAGCTGCAATCGCGTTAAAGGAGACTATCTATGAAGAACGCAGAGGGCATCGAAATCTCACGCCGGCGTTTCGCGTTCTCTGGACTTTCAGCAGGAGCCGCGTTGCTCGCGCCGGGCGCAATGTTCGCCGAAGGCGTCCAGCCACTACCCGGCAAGGCGCAGTCGACAGATATGCCCACAATGAAACCGGGAACCAACAATTTGTTCCGCTCGCTGAAGCAAATCGATGCCGGCCTTCTCAATGTTGGATACGCAGAGGACGGCCCGGCAGATGGTCCCGCGGTCATTCTTCTCCACGGCTGGCCCTACGACATCTACAGCTTCGTCGATGTTGCGCCGTTGCTGGCCGCGAAAGGCTACAGGGTGATCGTTCCATATCTGCGCGGCTACGGCACCACGCGCTTTCTGTCGAGCCAAACTGTTCGGAATGGGCAGCCATCGGCCGTCGTGCTCGACGCGATTGCGCTTATCGATGCTCTCAAGATCCAGAAAGCAATCTTCGCCGGGTTCGATTGGGGCGCGCGCACTGCCGACGACGTGGCTATACTTTGGCCTGAACGCTGCAAAGCGCTGGTCTCGGTGAGCGGTTATCTGGTGGCAGGCCAGGCCGCGGGTAAAAACCCTTTGCCTCCCAAGGCGGAGTATGCCTGGTGGTATCAGTTCTACTTTGCCACCGATCACGGCCGCGACGGTTACGACAAATACCGCCACGACTTCGCAAAGCTGATTTGGCAACTCGCTTCGCCACAGTGGAACTTCGACGATGCGACATTCGATCGCAGCGCTGCGGCGTTCAATAACGCGGATCACGTCGATATCGTGATTCATAACTATCGTTGGCGGCAGGGATTGGCTGAAGGCGAGCCGCAATATGACAAATACGAGATACAACTCGCCCAGGGGACGGCTATCAACGTGCCCACGATCACGCTTGAGGGAGATGCAAATGGCGCGCCGCACGCCGACCCCAGCGCCTACGCAAGTAAATTCACCGGCAAATATCAGCACCGGAATATCGCAGGAGGCATTGGCCACAATCTGCCTCAGGAAGCTCCCCAGGCATTTGCGCAAGCTGTGATTGATGTCGATGGATACTGAGGTTTTTTGAATCTGCGGTTCGGGAGGTCTGTTCGCCATGCTAAGCCGGATTGCTTTTTTGTTGCTTGTAGCCGCGGCGGTGGCCGGCGTGGTCGTTCACTTCGCCCACGCGTCTGAGCACGCCGAAGGGGAGGCTGCGCCGATCTTCGGAGTCAAGATTCCCACTGGATACCGCGACTGGAGGCTGATCTCTGTGGCTCATGAGGAAGGGGACCTGAACGATATTCGCGCCATTCTGGGCAACGACAAAGCGATCAGGGCGTATCGGGAAGAGAAGCTTCCGTTTCCGGACGGCACGATCATTGCGCGAATAGCGTGGAGTTACGTCCCCTCAGAGGAAAACAACAAGGTCTTCGGCCGCGCCCAATCTTTCGTTCCCGGTCCTGCCCCGGATTGGTATCTACAGCTTATGGTCAAGGACCGAAAAAAGTACGCGGCGACGGGCGGCTGGGGGTTCGCTCAATTTAATAAGGAAGGTAAACCTGCGGACGAAGCGAAGATCAAAACCTGCTTTCCCTGCCACGAGCCCATCAAAGCGCGCGACTTTGTCTTCACCCGTTACGCACCTTAACGGCGGAAATCGGCTGGCAGTACCGATGATTGAATGAACTTCGCTTTCGAGTGAGGTCAACGCAAGGAGGAAGGAAGATGGTAAATCTGAGATGCGGAAGTTTGAAGGGCACGTCTCTCCTGATGATCGCTGCCATGGCGCTGTTCGCAATCGACGCGTCGGCACAAAGCGTAACGGATAAGTGCGGGCCCGCCCATGTTATCCCGCTTACGACCCCTGAGCCCCCCGCGAAGATCGTTGCCGATCCTCCGCTGGCCGGACCGCTTGCGTCCCGTGGCGTGGTCGTTATTCAGTATTGCGTCCAGAACATTCATCTTGCGCCGGTGTTCGGCGCCGGTGCTACGGCGGCTTCGCCGCGTGTCGGGCACCTTCACGTGAGCCTTGACGATGCCCCGTGGGTTTGGATGGATGCAAGCGGAAATCCGGTGATAATCCAAGGTCTTCCCCCGGGCCCGCACAAGGTGCTGCTTCAATTGAACGACGCGAACCACCACCCTCTCGATCAAGTCACAGTTTCATTTGTCGTTCCAGGAAGCGCGGAGTCCGCACCGCATCACTAACCATGCAGGGTTTTTGAGTCATAAGAAAGCTGTGACTGTTTCATCCCGGCTTCCGCAGGGATTTCGGCGACGTAGTCGCTTTACCGGCAACGACTCAGGATTCCGCTCGCGATGGCGCCAAGGGGAAGCACCTTGCTTACGCCATTCATCCGGATTGCTTCCTTGGGCATGCCGAAGACGACGCAAGTTGCCTCGTCCTGCGCAATTGTGTAGGCGCCGGCCTGCATCATTTCGAGCATGCCGCGCGCACCGTCGTCGCCCATTCCGGTCATGATGACGCCGACGGCATTCTGGCCTGCGTAGCGGGCAGCGGAACGGAACAGCACATCGACCGAGGGGCGGTGCCGGCACACCAAAGGGCCGTCCTTGACTTCGACGTAGTAGCGGGCGCCGCTGCGCTTGAGGAGCAAGTGATGGTTCCCCGGCGCGATCAGCGCGCGTCCGCGGAGCACGGTGTCGTTGGTCTCGGCCTCTTTGACCGTAACCGCGCAGACGCTGTCCAGACGATTGGCAAAAGCACGCGTGAAGAGTTCCGGCATGTGCTGCACGATGACAATGCCGGGCGAATCAGCCGGCAATGCTTCGAGAAACGTCTTGAGCGCTTCAGTTCCACCTGTGGATGCGCCAACGACAACGACTTTCTCCGTGGTTTCGGCCATGGCGTGGGTCGCTGGGGACAAGACAGCGTCGGCAGTCAACTTGGGCTCCACGGTGTGCATGGGACCGAGCGGACGCAGACGCGCGGCGGACGCGGCCTTCACCGCCTCGCAGAGGATTACGCGCGAATCCTCAAGGAACTGCTTGGTTCCCAGCTTGGGCTTGGTTATGATTTCCACCGCGCCATACTCAAGAGCCCGGAGAGTGCTCTGCGCACCCTCGTCGGCAAGGCTGGAACAGATGACCACGGGAATGGGATGCTGGCTCATAAGCTTTTTTAGGAACGTGAGCCCGTCCATGCGCGGCATTTCAATATCGAGAGTGATCACGTCGGGCACGTTTTCTGCGATGCGCTCGGCGGCAACATAGGGATCGCCGGCGGTTCCGATCACTTCGATTTCAGCGTCGGAGGAGAGAATCTCCGTCAACGTCTGACGGACGACGGCGGAGTCGTCCACGATCAGAACGCGAACTTTCGCCGTTTTCACGATGGCAACCTCCTATACCTCTATCGGCGGCGATTGGCGCGATGAGCAGTCATTGGCGCACGCCGGGCCCGTTTCGGGGTGCCGGAATCGAGCCACCGCAGCCGCACTTCCCCATGCACGGTCTCAAAAGAGATGTGTACGCCGGCGGTGCCGCCAAGGCACGACGCAACCACGGTGAATCCTTCTTCGGCAAGCAAGCGAAGGGCCGCCTCGTAGTTCTGCTTGCCGATGGTCTTCTGAGGATCGCTGCCGTTGATTGTCAGAACATCATTGCCGCCAAAAAGCTTTACCAGCACCTCTCCGCGAACGGCACCCAGCGAATCCAGGCGATTCGCGATGTCGTGGATGGCAAAATCGACGTAACGCCTCGCAGCGCGCACGCTCATTCCTGCTCTTTGGGCGGGCGGGCAGCTCGGCATCATGGGATGACAAATTGCACCGACGCCCAGCCTGGGGACGAGAAACGTAATTCCCACGCAGGAGCCAAGCACCGTGCGCAGGACAGCAGGCTCGGACACAAGGTGCGATTCTCCGGGCTGCACATAGATCTCCCGCATCGGCTTGTCAGGCTCGGCCATCGCTCCTCCTGTAGAGAGCCGGAGCTATCGGCGTGAGAGGCAGAACCAGTTCATGCAGGGTCTCGGCGTGCCCCATGAATAAATAACTTCGAGGCCGCAGGTGTTGCGTAATCTTTTCGAGGATGCTCTGCTGCGTGGGCCGGTCGAAGTAGATGATCACGTTGCGGCAAAAGATGACGTCGAATTTCTCCTGCATCTCGTAGTCGGAGTCCATGAAGTTGAGGCGGCGAAACTCGATGAGGCGGCGTAACTCGGGCACCACGCGCACGCGCTCGAAACTCCGCTCGCGGCCTCGCATGAAATATTTGACCTTGAGGTTCTGCGGTACCGGCCGTACGGCATCGGTGGAATAGATCCCAAGCCCTGCCCTCTTGAGCACAGTGGTCGAGATGTCGGTGGCAATAATCCTGAAGGCAAAGCCGGGATGCGTCGCAGCGTATTCGCTCAGCACCATCGCGAGGGTATATGGCTCCTCGCCTGTCGAACACGCCGCACTCCAAACCAGCATCGGTCTTCGCGCAGAATTCGAGGCCACAAATTCAGGGACTGCGGCGGCGGTCAGGAATTCGAAGTGCCGCGGCTCACGAAAGAAATCGGTCTTATTGGTAGTCACTACGTCGATCAGATGAACCAACTCATCGCGCAGGCCTTCGCCGGAAAAGAGATAGTCGCAATACTCGGCGTAGGAGTGAATCGCGAGATCTTTCAATCTTCGCCTGATTCGCCCCTCGAGCATCGTCCTCCTCTCGGAACCGAGGTTGATCCCGGCTTGGTCGTAGACGAGTTCGCGGAGGCGCGCGTAGTCTCTGGACGAGATGACTTCTTCGTGACTATGCATAGCGGAAAAATGGGGCGGAGTGAACCGCCCCATGCCTTTCTTACGCGGCTGCCTCTAAGAGGGCGTTGCCGGATTGCTGGGTACGTACAGCGGCCAGTTCCTCGGCCGAGAAGACGCGATCGATGTCGAGAATCATGATGAACTGCGTGTCGCGCTTGCCCATGCCGCGGATAAAGTCGGTGCGGATGTGGGCGCCTATGCGCGGCGCGGGTTCAATCTGCTCGGGTTCGAGATCGATCACTTCCTCAACAGAATCGGCGAGGGCGCCGATTACGATGGACTCATTCTCGAGCACCACTTCGACGACTACGATGCACGTGTTGCGCGTGTTTTCCGTTTTCGACATCCCGAAACATAGCCGGAAATCGACGACGGGAACTACACTTCCCCGCAGGTTGATCACCCCGGCCATAAAATCGGGCGTGCGGGGGATGGCAGTAATGGGCGTGAGATCGAGCACTTCTCTCACCTTTGCCACATCGGTGGCAAAAACCTCGTTGCCGAGCTTGAAGGTGAGATACTGCCGCGTCTCAGTGATTTCGCAAACGCTCATGAGTTCACTCCTTTTCCGTTTTTGAAAACTGGGGCGGATCTCCTTGCGGAAGATCCGCCTTCGCGGTTAGTAACGCTCGAATTCAGCGTCCATTTCGTCGTGCTTGTCGTTGAGTCGCAGGTTGACGCCGGACTTCCCGGCGGCTTTCGCAGCCGGAGCCGGAGAGTGGCCGTTGGGCTTGACCGACCTGACTGGAGCCGCTGCCGCCTGCCTGGCCGGTTTGGCTGCCGCGGGCCGCCGACCATGGGCGCCATTCTCATCCCCGGTATGGAAGAAGGAGAGCGCGCTCACCAACTGTTCGGATTGGCCGGTCAGCTCCTCGGTCGTCGAAGCCATCTCCTCCGAGGCCGACGCGTTCTGCTGGATCACCTGCTCCAGTTGCTGCAGCGCCTTGTTGATCTGCTCGGCGCCGGTATCCTGCTCCTTGCTGGCCGAAGAAATCTCCTGCACCAGTTCGGCGGTGCGCTGGATGTCGGGCACCAGCTTGTCCAGCATCTCGCCCGATTTTTCCGAGACCTTCAGGGTTGTGGCAGAGAGCTGGTTGATCTCTCCGGCCGCCTTCTGCGAGCGCTCGGCCAGCTTGCGCACTTCCGCAGCGACGACGGCAAAACCCTTGCCATGTTCGCCCGCGCGCGCTGCCTCGATGGCCGCGTTGAGCGCCAGCAGGTTGGTCTGGCGCGCAATCTCCTCGATGATAGAAATCTTGTTGGCGATCTCCTTCATCGCGGCCACCGCTTCGAGCACGCTCTTGCCGCTCTCGAGAGCATCCTTGGCGCTCTTGTTGGCGATCTTGTCGGTCTGTTGCGCGTTGTCGGCGTTCTGCTTGATGTTGGAGACCATCTCCTCCATCGACGATGACGCTTCTTCGGCCGCGGCCGCCTGGGCACTCGCACCCTTCGAAACCTGGATTGAGGCCGTCGAGATGGACTGGCTGGCCGCCGACACCTCGCCGGCAATGGAACGGATATCGGAGACCGTCTGCGTCAGCCCGCTCACCATCGACGCCAAAGCCTGCATCAGCTTGTCCTGCGCCGAACGCTCGCGAATTTCCACGGTCAGATTTCCATTCGCGATCTCATCCGCCGCGGCGGTGATATCGTTCATCGCCGTGACCAGCGTGTTCAGGTTGTTCTTGATGGTGTTGAAGTCGCCGTTGTAAGTGTCGGTGATCAGTGGCGGATTGTCTCCCTTGCTGATCTGCTCAACGTATTTTGCGGAAACATTTAAGGGAACGATCACGGCGTCCAGAATGGCATTCACGCCGCGCACGATCTCCCCGTACGCGCCCTTGAACTGATCGTGATGCCCGCGCTCGGCGAGTTTGCCGGCGTTCGAGGCTTCGGTCAGCCGCGCCAGTTCCTTATGCAGTTCCTGCAGGACCAGAGCCACGTTGTTGATGGCCTGCTTCATCTTCTCGTGATCGCCCTTGTAGGTATGCGCGATCAGCTCGTCGATCTTGCCTGCGGAAACCTGCGCCAGGATGCGGTTGCCTTCGCCGATAGGCAGCAGGATCGCGTCCAGCATGGTGTTCACGCCGCGCACAATCTCGGCGTAAGCGCCCTGGAACTGCTCCGGCTTGCCGCGATCGGAAAGCTGCCCTTCCTTGGAGGCTTCGATCAGCCGCGCCAGTTCCTTCTGCAGCCCCTGCAGAACCACAGCGACGTTGTTGATGGCCTGCTTCATTTTTTCGTGGTCGCCCTTGTAAGTCTGGGCGATCAACTCGTCAATCTTGCCATTGGAGACCTGGCCCAAAATGCGGTTGCCTTCGCCGATGGGCAGAAGGATTGCGTCCAGCATGGTGTTGACGCCGCGCACAATCTCGGCGTATGCGCCCTGGAACTGCTCCGGCTTGCCGCGGTCGGAGAGTTGTCCCTCGCGCGAGGCCTCGGTCAGCCGCGCCATTTCCTTTTGTAGCCCTTGCGTTACAACGGCCACATTGTTGACCGCAACCTTCATCTTTTCGTGATCGCCTTTGTAGTTTTGCGCGATCAGCTCGTCGATCTTGCCATTGGAAATCTGCGCCAGAATGCGGTTGCCTTCGCCGATGGGCAGCAGGATCGCGTCCAGCATGGTGTTCACGCCGCGCACGATCTCGGCAAACGCGCCCTGGAACTGCTCGGGCTTGCCGCGATCGGAAAGCTGCCCCTCCTTGGAGGCTTCGATCAGCCGCCCCAGTTCTTTTTGCAGCCCCTGCGTCACGATAGCCACGTTGTTGACCGCGACCTTCATCTTCTCGTGATCGCCCTTGTAGGTTGCGGTGATCAGCTCGTCGATCTTGCCGCTGGAAATTTGCGCGAGCACGCGGTTGCCTTCGCCGATGGGCAGCAGGATCGCGTCCAGCATCTCGTTCACGCCCTGAATCAACTCGCGATGAACGCCGTTAAAGAGCGTGGCTTTGCCACGCTCGCTCAGGCGCCCTTCTTTGGAGGCATCCAACAAGCGCATGATCTCCTGCAGCAGCAGCATCATGTCATCGTCCTGGCCCGCCCTCTTGTTCGCCCGTTCACGGCCTGCGTGCCCTTCGTCGCCGCGAGTATCATCGACCTGCCCGTTGCCGGGGCCATGCAGCCGCCGGCCTTCACTTATCACTGCTGTTCCCATGAGTCCATCCCCTCCTTCGGGATCCTTCTCTGCTCGATCCGTGTTTTTCCGTCCATCCCGCTTGGGAGTAGCCGTTTGCGACTGGAGGAGCATGAGACATTCCGGGTTGACTTGCCTATACCTGTGCACTGGCACTCGGTCCAGCGCTGCCTCTGCCCGCGAGGGCTCGAAAATCCACACTGTTTTCCGGAGGGCCGCCCTGCGCCGTCAACATGCGGCCTCCTCTGCCGCGCGTCTCCTCGCGCATCGCGTCCTGAATCAGGCGTTCGGGGTCGAGAATCAGGGCCACGGTTCCGTTGCCCAGAATGGTGGCGCCTGAAACCACCTGAACCTGGCGGTAAAACCGTCCCAGGCTCTTGATGACGGTCTGGCAATTACCCAGCACCTGGTCCACGACAAATCCGAACCGGCCTTCGCCGGTTTCGACCAGCATGATCTGTTCGATCTCGGGCGCTCGCGAGCGCACGCGGAAGTGCTCGCGCAGCCGGATATAAGGCACCAGCTCCCCGCGCACGTTGGCGATGTGCTTGCCGTTGGCGCGGGCAATATCCTGGCGCGTCAGCTCAATGCATTCCAGGGTGATCGAGAGCGGCAGCACGAAGCAGGCGTCGCCCACGCCCACCAATAATCCGTCGATGATGGCCATGGTGAGCGGCAGACGCAGGGTGACGCTGGTGCCCTGCCCCGGCTGGCTCTGGACTTCGACCGCGCCGCGCAAGCTCTCCACCCGCTGGCGGACCACATCCATGCCCACGCCGCGGCCGGAGACATCGGTGACTTGCTTGGCGGTCGAGAATCCCGGCTCGAAAAGCAGTGCGAAGACCTGGCTCTCGGTTAACTGCGTCTCAACGGAGATGAGGCCTCTCTCAATGGCGCGACGGCGCACCGCATCCGCATCGATGCCGCGGCCATCGTCGGTGACCGTCACCAGCACGCTGGCGCCGGAATGCCGCGCCGCAAGATGAATGGTTGCGGTAAGCAGTTTTCCGCTGGCCGCGCGCACATCGGCCGGCTCGATGCCGTGGTCCATGCTGTTGCGGATGAGATGCATCAACGGGTCGCCCAACTGCTCGATGACGGTTTTGTCGAGCTCCGTGTCCGCGCCCTCTATGGTGAGTTCCACGTTTTTCTCGAGGTCGCGCGCCAGATCGTGCACCAGACGCCGGAACTTTTCGAATGTGCTGCGGATGGGCATCATGCGAATGTTCATGGAGCTTTCGCGCAGGGCCGAAGTCAACCGTTCGACTTCTTCGGATACGGCGGTAACCTCGGCGTCGTCGCGTTGGCTCGAAAGCTCGCTGAGCCGCGCCTGCACCGTCACCAGTTCTCCGACCAGGTCCACGAACTGATCCAGCTTGGCCGCCGGCACGCGCAGACTCGAAGCCGGCTCAGGCTTGTCGTAGCTGCGGCGGCCAGGCGAAGCGCTGCGGCCATCTTCGAGAGCCCGCGCCGTCTTCTCTGCGTCCGAGGCGGGCGAATTCTGCGCTGCGGGCGCGGGATCGCCGGCCGCAGCGATGCTCAGCTCACACGCGTCTTCGACAAAAATGAAGACATCGCGAATCGCCTCCCGGCCCGCACCCGTGGCCAGATCGATCTCCCACCAGATGTAGCAACGCTCGGGATCGATTTCGCTGAGCGGAGGCACGGCGTCCAGGATTGCCCTGGCCGAAAGCTCGCCCAACTGTCGTAGTTCTTGGAGCAGAAGAGATGGATTGGCGCCGCAGCGCATCAGGTCCGGCCCGGGGACAAAGCGGATGTGCCAGTTCTCGACGGCCCCGGCCCCGGCCGCAGCCGCGACGGCGACAGGCGCCGGTTGATTTTTCTTCGCCGCATCTTTCTTCGCCGCGCCCTTCTTCGCCGCATCGTCGCGTTCTTCGATCCCGGCCAACTTGCGGACGCTCGAGAGGATGGCGGCACACGCGGCCGGATCGACCGGCGCTGCGCCTGCCGCGCCCTCTTCCAGCAGGGCGCGAATCTGGTCCAGCGCGGCCAGAGTAAGGTCGATCAGCTCCGCGCTGATTTCGAGCCGTCCCGTGCGCACCTCGTCGAAAGCGGTCTCCAGGTTGTGGGTAAAGGAGGCCAGCTTCTCGAAGCCGAACATGGAGCCGGAGCCCTTGATGGTGTGCAGGCCGCGGAAGATGCGGCTCACCAGCTCCGAATCATTTGGATTTTCGTTCAGTGCGAGAAGCGCCGATTCCAATTCAGTCAGGATCTCCCGCGCCTCCTCGCGGAAGCTCTGCTTGAACTGCTCGGCGTTGCTTGGGACCAGGGGTTGCGCCATCTGTTTATTCATCCTGTAAAACCGGGTACCGGAAACTCCTGGATGCCAGCCTCGGCGATGGCAAATCGGACTGCCTCCGGCGTCTGGCCTTTGAACCCGAACTCCACACCCACCCGTTGCGCTTCGCGCGCCGCCGCCCACAGTAACTGCACGGCTGTTACGTCCACATTGGTCGCTGATTCCAGGGACACGTAAACGGCCGAACCGGATTTGAGTTTTTCAATCAGGAGATCCTTCAACTCGGCCGCGCAGCCGATGTCGACGACGCCCTCAAGATGAATACAAGTCAGCGCGTCTTTCTGTCCGAGAGTCACCGGCACATCCTGCTCCTCACAACGCCGCTTGCCCGTTCGACCTTTGTTTTTGCCGTTTGCCTGACGCGTATTGTCAACACCTCACCGGCATCGCGAGGCCCGAGAGCACGATCCGCAAAGAGCAGTTGATTCTCAGTGCAGTGTGCGCCTCTTGCCCGGAGTGCTCCGGCCGGCCACGTCGGCCTGCTCGCCGCTGACGTCTATGTGATCGGCCAGTATTGAGCATTCTTGAATCAAATTCGAAGCAGGAATTGTTAGCTTTTTCTCATCGGCTCGGTCGACTGACCTTCACCACCCACCCTTTGAGGGAATTTATCTTCCGCCACGAGAATGGCGACTGCCTCGGGAGGCGGATTTTTGCAGAGAGGCCGCCGCAATGACGCGGGATCATTCGCAGGAAATTCGAAGAGCCGTAACATCTTGGCGAAAACCGCCGATAAGGGGCGCAGGCGGGGACGCAGACGGGCGAGGCGTCCCGCACCAATCTCGAGGCCGATGAGTAGGCCACCATACGCTTTCTGGGGAAGTTTAGATGGCCATGAAGATTCTTGTTGTCGATGATTCCATCACCATGGTGATGAGCCTCAAGACCACCCTGACGATGAACGGCTTTGAGGTCGAGACTGCCGACAACGGCAAGACGGCGCTGGACAAATTAAATGCGGGTGTAAAACCCAACCTCATCGTCACCGACATTAATATGCCGGTGATGGGCGGGCTCGAGTTGATCGGCAAAGTGCGAGCCATGCCTGGGCTGAAGTTCATCCCGATCCTGACTCTGACCACGGAAAGCGACGCCACCAAGCGCGAGGCGGGCAAGAGCGCCGGGGCCACCGGCTGGATCGTCAAGCCAGTTTCCGGCGATGACCTGATCCGGGTCATCAAAAAAGTCCTGCCGGGAGCTTGAGAACGTGTCGTCTGCCGCAGACCTCAGAACTTTCTACCGGCATACAGCGCGACGAATCTTCCCAACGTCATTCTCGATGGGCTCGATCCCACCGTGTTTGGATCGGAAGAAGTAGTCGGGGCTTATCTCGACGTGGAAGAGGCAGGCGCCGCGGCCCCCAACGCCACCATCAATTACTACATCGCCGCCGACAACTACTTCACGGATGGCGTAGCCCTGGCCATCGCTCGGGCTGTGGATGATAACCAGTCTCCATCCTGTCGGTGAGCTTTGGAGAGTGCAAGGCTTACCTGGGGGCTGTGGGCAACCAGGTGTACAACTACCTCGACGAGCAGGCTGTGGCACAAGGCATCGCTGTGCTGGCCGCTGCTGGAGACGGCGGCCCGGCTGGCTGTGATGCGCGCATCGAATGCATCGCATCCGGCAGACTTCAAGGGCAATGTTTTGTGATCTCAATTGAAAGAGAGGATGCGCGACCGGCCAGGATGCTGGCTCCACGCGTGGAGCACTTCAGTGGTTTTCACGATCTCTCCACGTCAAACGCAGCAGCTTATCAGCTTACCGAATGTCGCGAACAGCTCGGTGCGGTCTCTTGGCAAGGGCGCTGGCGCCGTGAGGGATCAGGGTCTGTTGTCGCTATCCCTTCCGCCGATTGCCTCTTGCTGAAAGCCCGGTTGCACCCTTCGCGCCGCCGGGGGGAGAAGGAGCGCTATTGAGCGCCCGGTAGATGTCGCCGGCCTCTCAGCGCTTGGATGAGATGGGATGTTCTCAAAAACCTGAAATCCGAATAAGTCCTCTGTGGAGAGTCGAATGGTTGAGCGACCAGGCTGTGTCATGGCATTCACGATCTGCGTTAAGAGATGCAGACTTGAGCCCTTTTCATAGAATGCATCTGCAGCGATCCCAGGGGGCACGCGCCTTCCTGTATGCGCGCCGCTCATGGCGACCACACGGATAGAGGGAAACTTGCGACGGACAGTCGCAAGGAATTGGGCGCCCGGAATATCTGGTAGGTCGATATCCGACAGGAGAATGTCGGGGAGTTCGTTCTCTATCTCCGACAGTGCGGAAGACCCGTCTCTGACCGATCGAACACGGTATCCAAGGTCGGAAAGATGCCGGGCCAAAAAGCTCAGAATGGAAATGTCATCGTCAACAATCAAGAGTGTCTTCGGCATATCGAACATGTGCACCACCTCATTGGGATATAGATCGCGGAGGGCGGGATGTACCTCCAGCGAAAACTGCAATTGAACACCGTTCGCTACATGGAAACGCTGACCGCAATTTCTTCGTACATTTCGTCACTGGCCGAATACGATCCGATTCCGGCCCAGCTTCTTCGCTTCGTATAACGCCTCATCTGCGACGGCGATTACCTTCGCCTTCGACCTGTCACCTGGTTTTGCAATCGCCGCACCGATGCTGAATGTGATTCGGAAATTGATCTGCCCTGTGGGAATCGGCTCCGATTCGGTAGACGTACGAATGCGTTCCGCGAGTTCGCAGAGCTCTCTTTCGTTGGTAGCAGGCACGACTATCAGGAATTCCTCTCCTCCATACCGGCCGAGGCAGTCGTGAGCACGCAATTTGCGGCATAGTCGACGAGCTGTTTCCTGCAAAACCAAATCGCCAGCCAAGTGCCCGTGAGCATCGTTGACATTCTTGAAATGGTCGAGATCGAGCATCAGGATTCCCGTCGATCGGCCATTGCGTTCGGCGCCTTCCAGATCCCGTTGCAGAATCTCGAGAATTCCTCTGCGATTCAAGACCCCGGTAAGTGCATCTCTGGTTGCCTGGTCGCGGAACTGCTCGCGCGAACTGATTAAGTAGTCGCGGCGGTCGAGCGCGCGCACCGCAACGATGAGGCGCGCTCTCAACTCCTGTTCGTCAAAAGGTGTGGTCAGGTACTCAGTCGCTCCGGATTCCAGAGATTCGACGACGACCTGACGGCCGGTCGGCCTGCCCATCATGACGATGTGGGGGGGATGCTCACTGAAACGGTCGCATATCCGCCCGCACAGCTCGATGCCGTTCATACCTGCAAGCGACCTGTTGATGAAAAACAAATCCGGCGGCTGTTGGAGTTCAACGAAACCGAGCGCTTCGATTCCGTCTGTTGCCACTACAACGTAGAATCCCCATTCACGAAGTAGATGAAGCAGGCGAAGCCGCGCGTCGCTATCGCCTTCAGCAACCAGAACCCGTCGAAGATCCCCGAATCGATGGCGGCGTTCGCTTGGCGGGCCATCTGCGGAGTTGCTGGGCGATCGCAGGCTGAGAGCGTGCTTCGGCGGGCCCTGACGTTCCGGCTTTGGCATCCGCACCAGCAGATATCGCGCACCGTCGACTTCCGCGTCAACCAATACCGCCATCGGGGACTGATTCTTCCCGTCGTTGGTCCCAGCATTTCGCGCAGACTCATTGGCCATTCCGGCCAAGTCCCGGATTGCTTCAGATATAGGAAGCCGATTAAAGGCAGCAGGCGGGACCAGTGAGATAGATGCATGAGCAGCAGACATGGCGTTTTCTCCCAAGAGTGGTTAGCGAATCCGGCCGTTGCGCGGAATCGGACGATTGCTGCGGGATGCGGCGAGATCTGACACAGACCTTTGCGACGGACTTTGTTTCAGATAAAAAATTGGCTTGATTCGTGGCCCGGTAGGTGAAAACGACTCAGGGAAGGAACGAAGCCATAAATCACGGCGAAAGCACTCAGCAGGAGGCTTCATTACCGATATGTCGAATAGTGATGATTTTGAGGCGATCGTTTCAACAGGATGCCAAAAACATTTTCCGACGCCCTGGCGCTGCGCCACTCCGGTTGAAATTTGTTCAAAAGACTTGAAACGATCGCTTCGGACGCTGCACTACCTATCGAGCGCGCAAAAGGGCGCTGAGAATTGAACCGTTCGCCAGCGCGGCCACTTTGCTGATCCAGCGGTGCGTTGGCGGATTTCTGGATGACGATCCATGCAAAGAGAAAGCTCTTCCCAAAATCAATTGATTGCGGCCAGAGCTTCAGGCTGCTGGGTCGTCAGTGCCGGTACGGAGCGGAAGCCTTCGCCGCATCCGTATTGGCACGCAGAAACCGACAAACTCCAGTTTGGTGTCCTCCCCCAGGACAGGCGGGACTCGTGCTTAGGGACGGGTTCCGCCAGCCCCCAAGGAACCAACGAACTGGAAATGAGATGAAGGCAATCGTCACCGCCGCGGCAACGGGCTTGCAAGTCAAGACCACGTGGCGACCACATCGGGTCGAGGCGAAACACCAAATGTCCCCAGCGCCAAATCTTCGACCGGACGCGCAACGCCGCACTGGATTGGCCATCTACGCGTCGAATCTGATTCTTTGTTTGAGCCTGTGGATCTCACTACTCGTCGCACTATGGCTGACAAGAGGCTGGATCGGATTGTTATTCAGCGGGCAACTGTTCTCCATAGGGGCCAAGATCTTTGGAACACTGTCGGAAAGGACTCAGTATGCTCTCTCCGCAGGGAATGTGCTCGCTCATGAGTTCGAGGTCAGTCGGAATGAATAGTCAGCGGCAGCAGACACGATTAAGACGCCACGAACCAGGATCGGATTACCGCGTGAGCGTTGAGTACCTCGGAGGCCTCGAAATCGCTGTGAGCGGAATCGTTACAGGAGGGCTCTACAGGTTCACTCCCGTACAATCGGTGCAGCAGGTCGACCCGAGAGACGCGCTTTACTTGCTGGCAAGCGGACTATTTAGGGTCGCATCATGAACTCTGCGCAACCGCGCCGCGCGCATCGCGCCTCCCCCAGGAAGTTCCGGAGTCGCGCCAAATCTCCTCGACCAATACGCTTTCATTCGCCGACACCGGCTGAGATACTATACCCGTCACTTCCGATGGCGGGGCGAAATTTGCAATTCTATTCGTTCGATGCGAAATACGTGGAGGATCTTTGCGCTGGGGAACGCCAGACGCAGGAGCATTTTGTTGCCTATTTCACCGCACTGCTTAAGATCAAGCTCCGCTCGCGGCTTCAGTCTTTCCATGCGATAGACGATGTATGCCAGGAGACCTTTGCCAGGGTACTTCAGGTTCTGCGCAGGGATGGCGGTCTGCGCCAGCCTGAAAGTCTCGGGGCGTTCGTAAACAATGTTTGCAATCATGTTCTCTTTGAGTACTACCGTTCCTCGAGCCGTAGCGAGTCACTCGATGCGGAAGGTGCGCCGGAGCCGGCTGCAACTGGTGCAGATGTCCTCGACATCGTATCTGCGCGGCAAATCAAGGAGAACGTCCTGGTCATCCTGATGCGCCTTTCAAAGCGGGACCGTTCTTTGCTGAAGGCGGTCTTTCTCGACGAGCGCGATCGCGATGAGGTCTGCCAGGAGTTCGGCGTAGAACGGGAATACTTGAGGGTCCTTCTGCATCGCGCCAAGCAGGAATTCAAAGTCGAATACGTGAAACACATTGGCAATCAAGTGTCTTTGAGCGCAGACACCTGAACCGCTTGCAAGACCTGAGATAGCGACAGTGAATTCAAGGTGAGGAAACGATGAATCATAGCGAAGCAGTGGAGCAAATGACCGCAGAGCGATACCTGCTGAATGAGCTCACCCCCGATGTGCGCGATGCCTTCGAAGAGCATGTTTTCGATTGCCCGGAATGCGCCCTCGACCTAAGCGCCGGCTCTCTCTTTGTGCGCGAAGCCAAAGCTCAACTCCCGGATTTGCCGGCTGCGCCCGCCGGATCCGGCATGGCAAACGCCAGAGGGAAACGGGCTTCATGGTTTTCATGGATGCGTCCGGCATTTGCGGTTCCTGCTCTTGCATCTCTGCTCATCGTGGTCGGGTATCAAAACCTGGTCACATTCCCGGCGCTGCGCCAGTCGGCGAATGAGCCTCGTCTTGCCCCTATCGCCCCCCTGCGCTCTGCAACACGCGGCGCCACGCGGCCCACGTTTACTGCCGACCGAACGCACGGCGTGGCATTGCCGGTTGATCTGGTTATCGAGCCGGATAGAACGCCATCAGCCTCCTATTCCTTCGATCTCCGCGGTCCGCAAGGAAAACTCGTCTGGACAGGTAGCCTGCCGGCTGCAGCACCGGGAGCGGACAGCGACCAGTCGTTTTCCCTTACCATCCCAGGCGGCATGCTCCAGAGCGGTCCTTACTCACTGACGGTTACCAGCGTTACTGCTCAAGGTGGGCGTTCGCCAATCGAGCAATATAACTTTGATATAGTGATGACCAACTAGCTGATTCCAGGAATTCTGGAATGGGCCCCGAACCATCTCCACCTGAGAACCCCCTTGCGGTCGAAATGGCGGCAAGAATTCATCGGACATTCGATGAAAAGTCCGCATGCAAAGGAGCATGAGTACGCCCATGTCCAAATTGAACGGCAGAACCCACTACTATCACGCCGAAGCCAATATCCTTTCCGGCCATTTGCGGCTTCCGCTCGAGCATCGCATCAAGCCCCAGGCGCATGTGCATCTGCCGAAGGACGGGGGCTATTTCTCGCACCGTGCTGAGCACTTTCGCCTCGAGTCGGTTCTTGAGTACCGCTCCGCATATTCGCACGTTGCCGGGTGCATCAATCCGAAGCCCGGCGGCGGCTGGACCACACTGGTAACAACTGTCATCGAAGGCTTGAATGTAATGGAGGTGGTCACCGCCGATCGCATTGTCGGGCAAACCATCACCGAGCATCCCGCTGAGGGTTATGTGCCGAGAATCAATTTTCTTGGTACGCGCTTCGAGAACCTGCGCATTGCAGGTTTTCCAGTTGATCTCGATCTTGACTTGAACTTCCTCGGCCCCAGGCCCGCGAACGACGCGGCCTATACGCACGACTCCGCAGTGATTGGGCGCATCTCCAGCCAAATGGGCCGCATCTCAGAGCATCCGAATCTTCCAGCGGCGCTTCACGAACGATACAATCGAGTTTCCGCATCGCTTGGATCGCAGCCGGAGGAAGTGGAATGTTCACTGGTCAATCGTGTGAATGGCGCCTATCCCGGCCACTCCTTTGGGCCCGTGATCACGATCCCGGACTTCGGCACGATGGTTCTGGGCAAGATAACCATCAAGCACGAGGACTTCAAGCCGGAGACGGGCGTGCCGAAGAAGACGACGGTCCGGCTCACCATGATCGATTTCCACTTTGGCTGTGCGATCGAGGGCGACGGGGGTACGGGGGATGGTTCGACAAATGGCGGAACGGAGCCGTAGCGCAAACAACTCCGTGGGTGGATCCTCCGCAACGTAAGACCTCGTTCAAACTGCGACGCGGATTCCGCTCTGCCAAGTTTCTCCTGCTCTTTTTGCTACCGTTAATGCTTCCGCTCAAAGACACACGGCCCGCCGGTGCGCAGGCCGTGTATGACCATGCATGGCGACTGCTTCAAAGTGGCTATTTGGCGATGAGCCAGCAAGAAGCCGAATCAGCGGCCAAACGATATCAAACCTCCGATCCTGCGTGGGCCGCGCGGTTCACGTTGCTCGAAGCAGATTCCATGCTTCGCCGCGGCATGTACGAAGACTCTCTCCGCGTTCTTAGTTCCTACCACAGTTCTGCAAAACCCGATGCCGGTACCGTTGAAAAGTTGGCGATTGAAGCAGTCGCGCTCACGCGTCAACAACAGATTTCTGCAGCCGGACAGCGACTCACCCAGGCTGAAGCCGTCTGCTACAGTGCGGACTTTGCAACTTGCGGGAACGTACTTGTGGCACGCGCCATTCTCGAAGCGAAACTTGGACAGTCCGTTCAGGCCCGGCAGACCTTTCTTCAGGCTTTGTCCTTCGCCCGAAGCCATCGAGATCCTTGGCTTGAAGCGACCACAACGCTGAATCTTGGATTTATCGCAATGCAGGTCAATCACTACGATGAGGCGGTTGACTGGTCAAATTTGGCATATCGGGAGGCCGTTAAGTACGGATACGAAAACTCCATGCAGATCGCCTCCGGCAACCTCGGCTGGTCCTATTACGAACTGGGAGACGACGAAAGGGCACTGGAGCAATTTCTTGATGCAGGGAAGGCGGCCGCACGGCTTGGAAATGTCCGTTTTCAACTGAAGTGGCTCACTACCGCTGGCTACGTTTATCGTGACTCCGATGATTGGGGCCTGGCCGCCCGTTCGTATCGCCAAGCACTTAATCTCGCGCAACAAATCCATAGCCGCGAGGATATTGTGAACGCGCTCCAGGATCTTGCCCGGGTTTCGGTGCTCAACGGCAATTTGGATGACGCGGACGCGGCCATTGCGCAACTCCAGTCAATGAATGACGACGCTGCCGTGCACCCCAGCGCTACTTTGTTGTTGACGATGGGTATGCTGGCTGCCGCACGAAAGCAGCCGGCGCGAGCCGAAAGCTATTTCCATTCTGTCCAGAACGATTCTTCGAGCTTGATGACCACAAAGTTGGACGCCGGCTTCGAACTGGCTAAGCTCTTTGAATCGGAAGGTGACATCGCTGCTGCGGACCGAATGTATGGGGCCACCCTGTCGCAGTATGAAGCCGCACGAGCACAGCTCAAGAGCGAGGAGTCTCAGCTGCCATTCGGGACCAACGCCGCCGAGATTTACGACTCGTATGTTCATTTCCTCGTGAAGCTGGGCAGAAATGAAGCGGCTTTGGCAGTCGCCGATCAAAGCCGTGCGCAAACGCTGGAGAGAGGGCTCGAAGAACCTGGTGCGAGTAAACGTCTGCGGGCAGCAAATCTCAACCCGCAACAAATTGCTCGAAAAACCAACTCGGCCCTCCTTTTCTATTGGCTCGGAAAGCAGGAATCATATCTATGGGTCATTACACCCGCAAAGACGCAACTATTTCTCTTGCCACCGCAGCACGAGATCACTGCGAGCGTTGAGCGGTATCGCAAAGCACTCCTGGAAGCTCAGGACCCCTTGAAGAGCGGTAATGCGGACGGCCAATCGCTTTACAAAGTCCTTCTGTCTCCTGCCGCTGCGTTGCTTCACCCCAACACCCCCGTGATCATCCTTGCCGATGGAATCCTTAGCCTATTGAATTTTGAAACTCTGCTTGTTCCCGGTGCGGCCCTCGGCACTCCGCCAGATGCAGCTGCGAATGTGAAGATGCACTATCTGCTTGGCGATCTCATTGTGTCGTCGGCTCCATCGCTTGCGATGCTGAAGGCCGCAGAACCAATAGGCCGGTCCAACAGGAAGATACTCTTGATTGGCAATCCCGACTCTCCGGATCAGGATTTCCCGTCCCTTCCATTCTTTGGGTTGGAGATGTCTCGCATCGAAGGACATTTCTCTTCATCGCAGATTTCGACACTCGAAGGGCAACAAGCCACACCCGCCGCCTATCTTGCCAGCGACCCACGCGGCTATGCCTACATTCATTTTGTATCCCACGCGGTCGCCAGCCTCACCAGCCCGTTGGATTCGGCAATCATTCTTTCAAATCCCGCGGGGCGCGAAGATTCCTATAAGCTCTATGCGCGGGAGATCATCCAGCGTCCGATCCATGCACAACTGGTTACGATCTCTGCTTGCTACGGCAGCGGGACGCGCACCTATGCAGGAGAGGGACTGGTTGGCCTGTCGTGGGCTTTTTTGAATGCCGGTGCAGAACAGGTTATCGGTGCGCTTTGGGAAGTGAGCGATGATTCCACGCCGCGATTGATGGACACACTCTACCAAGGCCTTACCGCCGGCGATTCACCGGCCGTGGCATTGCGTAATGCCAAGCTCTCGCTGCTTCATTCACAGAGCAGATTCAGTGCCCCGTTCTATTGGGCGCCTTTTCAGATCTACAGCCGACGATAATTTCGATCTGTTCCGTCTCTTCCAAACGACACGAACATTCGCCTTACATGTGCAGGGAGGCAATGAATCACTATGACAACTCGATGAAGCAAGGGGAGTGCAAACCGAAATTGGAGCATCCGACCAGCCATTCCCCTAGCAGTTCGCGAAGTCTGTTGAAACGTGTTGAAACTCATCGGGCACAAGCATTCTTGATGGAACTTCTACCATGACCCAAAAAATCTTGGCCAGATCGCTCTGGCGCACTTGCGACGACGATAACTTACTAATCGGGAAAATGAAGGCTCTCCGGCGGTCCAAGATAACTCGGCCGCAGCGCGCCGTGACTCACGATTACGCGTTCGAGAACCAAGCCCGGATCGACCGCCCAAATCTTTAGCGTGTGATATCCCGGCTTTGCAATAGTCAGCGGAACCGTGACGCGGCGTGCCCCATCGCTCACTGCTTGCTCCCAGTCCTTCTGCGTGTTGTGCTCGAGCTCGTCGACGATCGTGCGTGGTCCATCGTCCACTGAGACGGCAAACCGCAGTCCACGTCCCGGAACGAAATTCAGAGTCGGCGCCAGAATCGCCTGCATCTCGAATTCTCCCGTATCGTACAAATAGATCTTGTACGCAAGCGCCGCGTTCGACTCCGTATTGCTCTCGGCTGTAACTGGAAATACTGTCATCGCCGAGCGCGTCGCGCCGTAGCCGGGGAGTTCTTCCCAATGCGTTTCGCCATCGGCTGAACGCCCTGCGGTATCCGCCGCTTCTATCGCCACGTATCCGTCGCTCTCAATAAATCCATGCGCGTCCGCCCGCATTATTGGCAGCCTCAGCGCTCGCAGAGCATAATTCAACGGGCGCCCTTCGCCCGAACTCACCGTCGCTGTCCCTTCCGCGCTGTCATTGCCTGCAGGCACCTTGCTCCAATCCACGCGAAGCACGACCGTCTCTTCCGTGGGGCCAACCGTTCCTGCACTCTCTGAAGGCACGATCCACGGCACCGTCGTCTGCACCGTGAACTTTACCGGCGTCCCGCCGCGATCAAACAGCCTCAGGGTCCGCGTTTCATCGGAAACAGAATCGATCGTCCCCAGCGAAAGCGCAAACCGTCCTCCCGCCCGCTCCAGTGTCGTGGCTCCCGCGTCCACGCCCAGCGATCCCGCCTCCGGAACCTGAATCCAGGTCACGGCAGGCATGGCGTTCGCCGGCGGATCGTTCCATGCCGTATAGCCGATGTGCGTCTGGTCCATCATGTGGTCCCACTTGCCGTTCTCAAGCTGATGGTTGTACTCATCGCGCAGCGTCGCATCCCGCGCAAACATCGCGCGCGCCGCGTCGGCCTCCAGATTCGCCCGCGGATTCCCCGCGCGCGCGTCCGCCGCATTGCGCGCCGCCGCAATATACATCTCCGTTAAATTCGCGCACGCATCCACCGGATATTGAATCAGTTCAAAGTACGAAGCACGCTGGTCTTCCGGTAATTTCGCGGCCAGCTTATCCACGCGTTCTTCGAGCGTCCGCCATTCCGCCTCCACGCGGTCCGCTTCGTGATAGTTCGTCAGGCTGAACGTCGAGGCATCGATAAGTTCCGGTTTTCTGCGTCCGTTATACCGCGTGTACTCTTCCATCGCTGCCGCAATCTCACTCGCATGTTCTGGCCCGAACTCACGCGCCGCCCATAGCTTCGTGAACTCATCGAGATGGTCGATACCTGAGCGGTCGGGGTCCCAGCGCTCGGGGGTCCGCGCATAGCTCAGGAAAAACTCCGTGGGGAATTCCATCGGCTTTCCATCGCCGACATTCACCACCCACAGCCGGTCCGCTCCGTACCTGAGCGCCAGGTTCATCTGTTCCTGGATTTTTGGAATTGGGTTCGTGTTCAGCCACTTGTACGAGCGCGGTCCGCCAACATAATCGAAGTGATAGTAGATGCCGGCTCCGCCCGCGCGCTTGCGTTCTTCCGCCGTGGGCAGCCGCCGCAAATCGCCCCAGTTGTCGTCGGACCACAGCAGCGTCACATCGTCGGGCACGCGCATGCCGCTTTCGTAGTAGCCCTGCACTTCCTTGTAAAGCGCCCACACCTGGGGAACCTGGGCCAGGTCGGGATTCACCGTCTGCTTCAAAATCTCCCTTTGATCGGCGACAATCCGCTCCAGCAATTCGGTATTCGCGGTGGCCGACATGGGCGTATCGCCCTCGCCGCGCATCCCCAGCGTCACCACCTCTTCGTAATTTTTGTCCCGCTCCATCCCCTCGCGCCAGAACTTGTCGATTTCCTGTTGGTTGGTCGCGTAGTCCCACGCCCCATGATGCCCCCACACCCATTCCCTCTCCGCGCGCATCATCGGCTCTTCATGCGAAGTCCCCATCACAATTCCATATTCATCGGCCAGCTTCGCGTTCAACGGATCGTCCGTGGCAAATGCGTTGTTCCACATGGCTGGCCAAAGAAAGTTTGCCTTCAGTCGCAAAAGCAGCTCAAATACCTTCGTATAAAACTCGTGATTCATGCCTCCGAACTTCTCTTTCGTCCATCCCGAAAGAGCCGGAGCCTCATCGTTGAAGAAGATCCCGCGATATTTCACCGCCGGCACCGCCTGCACGTAGCGCCCCGTCTCCACATAGAGCGCGCTGGCATGAGGCACCCTGACATCGGCCCACCAGTACCAGGGCGAGACCCCAATCTGCTCCGACAGATCGTAAATCCCATAGATGGTGCCGCGTTTGTCCGCACCCGCAATCACCAGCGCCCGCCGCACTCCCGGCATCGGGCGCTCCACCACCGTCGTCACCGCCGACTCCCACTTGCCCGCGATCCCGCTCACATCCAGCTTGTGCCGGCGCACCAGCGCATCGATCAGCGGACTCCTCCCGATGGTTCCGATTAGTACGGCATCGATTCCGGCCGCGGGCCTGCCCTTTATCAGAGGCGCATCGTGTCCCGTAACCCTGCCAATATCCCGGCTCAGATCGCCGGCCGCCCGTACCACCCCGGGCCAATCCTCGTCGCTCACCACGAGCGGCGCTGCTTCGCCGTTTGCCGCCAGCACAAAAGCTCCAGGCGACGACGTCGTGCTGACGTACTTTGGCCCTCCCAGGGCGTTGCCCGCTGCAGGCCATAGGGTGATCACGAAGAGGACAAGAATAGCGGCTCGGACGGTCCTGCCACGCGCAATGTTTTTTCTCGAAGCGCGACCCTGAACCCACGCGGGCTTAACCGACAACAAGAAAGCGAATCGTTCTGTACTCATCGTTCCCCCAAGAAAACCAGACTACTCTCTGCAGCCAGACCCACAATAGAACCTAACCGCAGTTGAGCAGGAATCGTCCTGAGCGGGCATCGATACCCACTTGAATCTTTTCAACGCCGCATACATTGTTGCCGAAAGTATAGGCGGGTAACTCACGGCGTCGCCTCGATTCTCGTCGGCATTAGCGCGCGATGGCTTGAATTTGCGCGGCAACGACGTCGATGGCCGGCCAAAAACGCTACATCCTTTTCGGTTGGCCAGACGGCTACAAACCAGTCCGGTGCCGCATCGGCGGTGGTCTGCGCCTCCTTTGCGAAGGCGGTTGAATACCTTTCCCATCGGCCGAAGCGACCAGTGACAGGCTCGGCTTTCTCAATCCTCAGTTGGTCGTTGCTTCCGCGCGCCGTCTTGGCTAATGAAAGCAGCTTTCAAACCAGAAAGTGACGGACTTTTCACGAGGAGTAGCGTCTAGCGCTGTCCGAGCTGGCTGCAGCTCCTCGTTGAGCAACAAGGAGGTGTGCCGTAAAGTGTGCCGTACCGCACGCACCCATATGCGACTCCAAAAGGACCTAGCTCTACTACCAGCGATTGCTTCCGTGCGGGCTTATGTTAGGGTAAGTGCTTGATTCTAATTGGCTGCCCCCCAGGGATTCGAACCCCGATATGCTGATCCAGAGTCAGCTGTCCTGCCGTTGAACGAGGGGGCAACAAGCGCACGTGGCGGTACCTTGCAGCCGTGTGGCGTGGCCCAGCCAAGGGTGCGCAATGCCAACTCCTTCATCTTAAGGGGCGGTCGCAGCCGAGGTCAACGGCGCTGGGCACCTTGAGGAACGAACGCCGCCGAGAGCGCGCTACGGAGCCGATTTGGGAACGGCAAGCGGGTCTCAATCTGAAGAACAGAAAGTCAACGTTTATGAACCCTCCCAGAGTCTCAACCCGCGGCCTGTGAGTTAGCCGCGGTCAAGGCGCAATGAAAGAGGTAGTAATTAGGGAGTAGCGGTTTTTCCTATTTCCTATTCCCCTACTGCCTGCTTCACTCTTCCCGCAGCACTTCGAGCGGACGCAAACCGAGGATGCGGTAGCTGGCGATCCATCCGGTGGCCGTGGCCAGCACCGCGGTTCCGGCGAGTGCGATGACCGTTGCAGCCCACTCGAATTGAAAGTCCACTTCGAGCCGGTGCAGCAGGATGCGCGTGAGCAGGTTGGCGAACACGATGCCGACTGCACCCGCCAAAAGCCCCAGCACACTGAACTCCACGCTGAAAGTGCGCACGATACGCATGCGCGTGGCGCCAAGCGTTTTGAGCACGACCGCCTCTCGCATGCGGCGGAAGCGCGTGCTGGCAATGCTCGAGGCCAGAATCGTCAGGCCGGCGAAAATCGAAAACCCGGCAAGCAAGCGAACCACCAGCGTGATCTGATCGACGACGCTTTCAATGCGCTGCAACACGTCTGCAATGTTGATGACAGTGATGGTGGGATAGATGGCGAAGAAGGCGCGCTCCATCGCGGCCACCTGCTTGGGATCGATGTGCGCGCCGCCGTACCACGTCGATGGCTGGTCGGCGATTTGTCCCGAAGGCAGCACGAATTCCAGACGCGCGCCGAGGTGCTGGCCGTCGGATTTGTAGATGGCGGCGACGGTGAGCGTATGCGTGACGCCGCCGATCTGAAGTTCGACCGCGGAGCCGACGCCAAGCTGCAGACGCTTGGCCACGCCGTCATCGATGGCAAGTTGCGTGGCGCTGCCGTTCGTCCACCACTTGCCCGCTGTCACCTTGTCGCCCTCGGGAGGTGCGTCGGCCCAACTGAGTTCGGCATCTTCCAGCATGCGGCGCGGATAATGATGGCCCTTCATCGTCTCTACCGGCTTACCGTTAATAGAGATGAAACGCCCGTGAACAATGGGGATTAGAGTCAATTGCCGGCTAACGCCCGGCTGATGGGCGAAGAACTCCTTTACGCCGGCAACCTCATTGGTCTGCATGTCGACGAACAAAACGTTGGGCAGACTTGGCGAAGCGGTCTCTTGCAGATCGCGCAAGAGGCCTTTCTGCATGAGATAGACCGCGAGGATAAGCATGACTCCCGTGCCCAGCGCCGCGAGCACCGCAGCCGATTGATTGCCGGGGCGGTAGAGATTCGCGAGGCCGTGACGCAGCGAGGACGGCAGATGCAGCCGCGTGCGATTGAGAAGGAAGCGCAACGCGCGCAGGGCCACTGCGGCCAACACCAGCAAAACCAGGAGTGCGAGGGTGAACAGCAGGGCAAACCACGCGCCGACTTTAGGCGACTCGGTGAGCGCCCAGGCGATGCCGCCGAGTGCGGCCACTACCACGGCTGCGATTCCCAGTTGCAGGCGGCGCGCCCACCAGCGCGCAAACCAGCCTCCGATGCCCGTGGGGCCTTGCTCCACAAGCCTGCGCAGCACCAAGACGGGACGCACCGCTCGCACATCGAGCAGCGGCGGCAAACAGAAGAGCAACGTAGTTAGCAGGCCCGTTGCCAGGCCCGCCAGCGCCGATTGCCAGGGGAATGCGAATCGCAAATGCATGGTGAGCAGCGGCCCGAAGGCCGCCGGCAGCGCCACCATGACGCCGACGCCGGCGGCCACGCCCAGCAATCCGCCGGCGAGGCCGAGACTCATTGTCTGGAGGAGAAAGATGCGCAGCAAGTCTGCAGAATCCGCGCCGAGAGCCTTGAGAATGGCCAGCGTATCCATGTGCTGCTCGAGGTGCGCATGCATGGCCATGGCAACTCCGATGGCGCCGAGCACCAACGCGACGAGGCAGATGAGGCTCAGGATGGAAGTGGCATTATCGAGGCCTTTCGTAAGGCCGGAATTGCTTTCGCGGAAATCCGTCACCTGCGCGTCGGGCAGAGCCGCCTCCAGTTGCGCACGTACTGCCGTAGCCTGCGTGTTGGCGGTCAGGCCGCGTGGCGGCGTGGCAGGGAACTTGAGCACCAGGCGGCGGGAGGCGCGGCTTCCGGGAGCCAGCAATTTGGTGCTGTCGAGCGACGCCTGCGAGATCATGACGCGCGGGCCCAACATCATGGTCTCGCTGATGCGATCGGGTTCCTGCTCGAGAACAGCGGTGATGCGAAAATCGCGCTCGCCCAGGCGCAGGGTATCGCCGAGGTGCGCGTTGAGACGAATCAGGAACTCATCCGAAACGACGACCGAGTCGCCCTGGAGCGCCTGCGCAAGCGGCTCCGATGGCTCCAGATCGGCGGTTCCATAGAAGGGATATTCGGCCGGGTCGACGGCCTTGAGCGAAACCAGGATGGGCACGGGGTTCGGCGGCACGGAGGCCATTGAAACCGTCTCGATCACCCAGGTGGAGCGAATGCCGCTGTTCTGATCGGCAATCGCGGCAATCTTGTTTGACTCTTCAGGCGTGGGCGAGCGAAACATGCGCGCGCTCAGGTCGCCGGCGAGCAGCGAGCGCGCCTCGGTGTTCAAGGTCTGGCGGAAGCTGTCGCTCAACCCGCGCACGCCCACCAGGGCAGCCACGCCGACGGCGACCGAGAGAACCACAAAGCCGAACTTGCCGGGAGCGGATTTCAGGTCGCGCCAACCGATGGCTGCCGCGCGCTTCCAGCTCAATGCGCGCTTAGCCATCTATTTCCCTGCCGTCTTTCTGGTTCTGGACGAGGGTGTCTTCGACCACGAGACCGTCTTTGAGCACAATCTTACGGTCGGCGCGAGCGGCGATTTCGGGATCGTGCGTCACCAGCACCAAGGTGGTGCCGGCCTTGCGATTCCGTTCGAGGAGCAGGTCGAGAACCAATTTTCCGTTTACTGAATCGAGGTTGCCGGTAGGCTCGTCGGCCATGACAATGGGCGGCGCGATCACGAAGGCCCGCGCCAGCGCCACACGTTGCTGCTCGCCGCCGGAAAGCTGCACGGGATAGTGATCCATGCGCTCGCCGAGGCCGACTTCGTCGAGCAGGCTTCGCGCCTGCGCGAGGCCGCTGCCTTCCACATTCAACTCGTAAGGCAGAAGCACATTTTCGAGAGCGGTGAGCGTCTGGATGAGCTGGTAAGACTGAAAGACAAAGCCGATCTTGCGCCCTCGCACCGCGGCCAACTCACCTTCAGCCAGATTGTGAATGGGCACGCCATCCAACCAGATTTCGCCTTCGCTGGGGGTGTCGAGGCCGGCAAGCAGGCCGAGAAGCGTGCTCTTTCCGCTGCCGCTCGCGCCCAGAATGGCCAAAAACTGTCCCGCCGGAATGTCCAACGAGATGCCACGCAAAATTTCCACGCGCCGCGCGCCGTTCTGGATCCACTTCTTTGCGTTCTTGACTTGAATCAATGCGGTTTCCTGCCTATCGACAGTGTAGCTGGGGTTGCTTCGACAGATTCTTGCCAATCCCGGCTACACTCTATTACGTGGACGTTCGACGACTGGTTCCTGCCGCACTCTTTCTCGCGATATTTTGGCATGCGACGCTCTATGCCGCGAAGCCTCCCAAAAATGATCGGCCAATCCTTGTCTGCTACGGCGACAGCATCACCGCCGGATACGGCCTCCCCGACGGTGAGGCGTATCCCGACTTTCTGCAAAAGAAGCTAGACGCGCTGGGCTACCGCTACAAGGTGGTCAACCAGGGAACGAGTGGCGCGACTACCAAAGATGCGCTGGCCGGGCTGCCGTTCGTGCTGCGCCTGCATCCGGCCGTCGTGATCGTAGAGTTCGGCGGCAACGACGGCTTGCGCGGCCTGCCCGTGGGGGCGTCGCGCAGCAATCTCGACCAGGTGCTCACTGCGCTTGAGAATGCTCAAGTGAAGATCCTTCTCGCAGGCATCACGTTGCCGCCCGATTATGGGCCCGACTACATTCGTTCGTTCAACGAGATTTTTCGCGACCTCGCCGCGCGGCATCACGTGGCGTTTGTGCCCATGCTCTACGTGAACCTGGTGCACGTGCCCGGAGCCATCCAGGACGACGGCACCCATCCCACCGCGAAGGGTTCGGCGATCATCGTCGACACGTTGTTCCCGGTGCTCAAGCCGCTGCTGCACAAAGGCCGGTAAGCAAACCTGGACGCCAGAAACAGCAACAGCCGGGATCGCTCCCGGCTGTTCAGCTCTCGCGCCGTCTACGCTAAAAGACTACTTCTTCTTGGTCTTGGGAGCGGCGCCCGTAGTGACCAGCGTCTTCAGGCGCGCGTTCAAACGGCTCTTGTAGCGCGAGACGGTGTTGGAGTGGAGAACGCCCTTCTGCACGCTCTTGTCGAGGCTTGAAACGGTGGCGCGGTACTGCGCCTGGGCGGCGGTCGCATCGCCCTTGGCCAGCGCCTCGCGCAATGAACGAAGGCTGGAGCGCACGCGGCTGCGGTTGGCGCGGTTAACTTCGGTGCGGGTTTCGGTCTGGCGGGCGCGCTTGAGCGCGGATACGTGATTTGCCATGGTTTTGCTTCAATCTCCAAAGCCTGAATTTCAGGGAGTGGTCTTCTAGAATGATGCGGGTGGAAGGCCGTCCTGGCCGCATCCCTCGCAATTTCTTAGTCTACGGGAATTCGGGAAGTGGGTCAATCGGCGCAGGGTGCGCCGCGAGGCCGTGGAATGCGTCTAAGTTCGGTGGGCAAAAGCCGTTGCACGGCGGGAGTCGCCGGTTTGACCCGGTTTCGGCGGCCCGGTATACTCGAATCTGCGTCAAGCGGGAGTAGCTCAGTGGTAGAGCATCGCCTTGCCAAGGCGAGGGTCGCGAGTTCAAGTCTCGTCTCCCGCTCCATTCCGCACCACCCGGCAGCAATCCACGGGGTGCACGGCGGAATGGGACGAAATGGCCCTAGGCCTGGCCCAAGGCGCGGTACCCAAGTGGTAAGGGAGAGGTCTGCAAAACCTTTATGCGCCGGTTCGATCCCGGCCCGCGCCTCCAACTCCTTCAACGCCCGCAATCTCGCCCACCTTCTACACTTTATGTAGAGCAATCACGGGGCCGCCGTTTGCCCTGATGGAACGAGGATGCGCCATGGCTGAAATCGCAGAAAAGGATTTGCACCAGCAGTTTGCCAGCGACAACTATGCGGGAGTTTGTCCCGAGGCTTGGGCTGCAATGGAAAACGCGAACCGCGGGCACGTGACGTCGTATGGCGACGATCCGTGGACGGCCAAAGCCGCCGATGCCTTCCGCAGCCTGTTTGAAACGGACTGCGAAGTGTACTTCGTCTTCAATGGCACCGCGGCCAATTCGCTGGCGCTGGCGTCGCTCTGCCAGTCGTATCACAGCGTCATCTGCTCTGACCAGTCGCACGTGGAGACGGACGAGTGCGGCGCGCCAGAGTTTTTTTCCAACGGATCGAAGCTGCTGGCAGCGGCCAGCGCCGACGGCAAGCTCAGTCCCGCGTCGATTCGCGAGTTGGCCACCAAGCGCCACGACATTCACTATCCCAAGCCGCGCGCGGTGACCATTACACAGTCGACTGAAACGGGGCGCGTGTACGCGCTCAAGGATCTGGACGCGATTGCCGAGGAGTGCAAGGCGCTGGGACTCTCGCTGCACATGGACGGTGCACGCTTTGCCAATGCCTGCGCGAGCCTGGGCTGCTCGCCGGCAGAGATGACGTGGAAGCGCGGCGTGGATGTGCTGTGCTTCGGCGGCGCCAAGAACGGCATGGCTGTGGGAGAAGCGGTGCTATTTTTCGATCGCGCACTGGCCACGGATTTCGATTACCGGTGCAAGCAGGCAGGGCAGCTAGCGTCGAAGATGCGGTTTCTCTCGGCGCCGTGGGTGGGAATGCTCGAAAGCGGCGCGTGGCTGCGCAACGCCGAGCATGCCAACCGCTGCGCGCAGCAGTTCGCTCTGCTGATTACTTCCATCCCCGGCGTCAAGCTGGCGCAGCCGGTTGAGGCCAACGCGGTTTTTATCGAAGCATCACAGGAGATCCTCAGCGCGCTGAGGGCTCGGGGTTGGAGTTTCTACACCTTCATCGGTGGTGCGGCGCGCTTCATGTTCGCGTGGGACACCGATCCCCGGCGCATTGAGGCGCTGAGCCACGATCTGTTCGAATGCGCCACAGCGGCGAAGCCGGTCTAACACAGTAGCGCCGGTCTCCAGACCGGCTGTAGCGGGGGTCTCCAGACCCCGCAGCGCGCACTCATCATTCCCGAGAGCGCCCCGCTTTCTTGCTCTCTTGCCCCCTTGCTCCCTGCCTTACTGCTCGATCGCTTCCCACTGGCCTGAATCCCCAGAGCGGAAGATGGCCTCAATGACGGCCATGTTGGCGATGGAATCTTCAAGCGGAACCGGAACCTCGGTGTTTTCGAAAACCGCGCGGGCGAATGCGTCTCCTTGCAGCGTGTACTGATCCGCCGTAGGGAAGGTCTCTGTGGCAATGCCGTTGAAGCTGAGGTCGCCGGTCGCGTCGATGAAGAGGCGCGTGGGCCGGTCGTTGGGCGCGTTGAAGGGAATTTCAAGTTCGATGCGGCCGCGTGTGCCCAGAAAATGCACTCTTTGGAACGGAATCAATTGCGTGCTGCAGGTGAGGATAGCCTGGCCGGAAGGAAAGTCGAGAATCGCCGACGCCAGGCGGTCGGTACCCATCTGCGCATCGCGATCGACGAGCGCGACCACGCGCCGCGGCTCTTGTTTGAAGGCAAAGCGCGAAGCCTGAATGCAGTAGCAACCAACGTCGTACACGCCGCCGCCGCCCGTCTCCACGCGGTTGCGGATGTTGCCGGGGTTCACGTTGTGGTAGCTGAAATGCGCGTTGACGGCGCGCAACTCGCCGATGCGGCCTTCATCGAGAAGCTGGCGCACGCGCAGCCACTGCTGGGCGCTGCGAATCATGAAGGCCTCGCAGATCTTTACGCCGGTGCGCGCGCGCACGCCGAGCAGCGTTTTGGCTTCGGCGACGGTCATGCTGAGAGGTTTTTCGCACAGCACATGCTTGCCGGCCTCGGCGGCCTTCACGGTCAGAGGCACGTGCAGTGGATTGGGCAGAGGATTGTAAATGGCGTCGATGTTGGGATCGGCGAGCAACTCTTCGTACGAGCCGTACGCCGTGGGAATGTCCAGTGCGGCGGCTGCCTCGCGGGCCTTGCCGAGGTCGCGGGAGGCGATGGCGGTCACGCAAGTAAGCTCGCCCTGCTGCATGGCGGGGATGACTTTTTTGAGTCCGATATTGGCGGTGCTGAGCACTCCGAAGCGAAGCTTTTTTGACATAGGTGCATGATACAGCCGCACGCCTCCAGGCCCGTGTAGCGCCGGTCTCCTGACCGGCTGTCGTGCGGGCGTCCACGCCCGCACTTGCTCACGCCCCAGCCATCGCCAGCGCCTCGGCTGCATTCGCGGCCACGCGCACCAGTTCCCGGTTGCGTGCTTCAATGAACCCGTTGACCACGGCGGTATCGAGAAAGGTCAGCAGGCCGTCCCAGTAGTTGGCCGTATTGATAAGGATGCACGGCTTGGCAATCAGGCCGATCTGCGCCCAGGTCAGCGCTTCCATCAGCTCGTCGAGTGTGCC
>JARLFZ010000118.1 GCA_031296305.1 Occallatibacter sp.
TACAGCACCTTCCTGCGTCCCTTCGGGATGAAAACAACGTGGTACTTGCACTCCCATTTCGAGTGGCTTAAGCTTTCATACTCGTCCATCCAGTTTCTCCTTGATGTGTGCTTGGCGGCTCACCTCTTGGAGTTTCTTGGATGGACTCCCGAAAATGTCAAACTACTACTGCCTCCCCGGCAGAGCCGGGGGAACTCCCTGTTGGATTAGGTGGGGAAGGCGAATTCCCTACGTAGTCTTGATACTTATGGAGTGAAATGGGGGATATAGGGGACAAAATACCCCACAGTATAGGTAAACATCATTCAAACACTAAAAATGGCCAAAATGTTTACTACATAGTACCTGGTAGCTGCTTCTGATTGGTTATGGATTGACCTTCTTTACCTTATATGGAAGTTGACGTTCGTTGGTCATTCTCCCATTCGCTCGCCCGCTTCCTCTTCCCCGCCCGCGCCTCTGCGCCTAAGGCGCTACGGCACATATCTGTCCCCGCTGTACCCCGTAATAACCATGGCCCCGGATCGACGTCTGCCCTAGTATCACGCGACAGTCCTATGAAGTCACCCGTTGCGTTCTTTGCGCGGCCCTCTGGCCTCTGCCAACCCCGGCCGAAAATGCGCTGCTCCAATAAAGCTCCCTCCGAGGTTGCGCATGAGCCGGAGTTTAGTTGCGCAAAGGACGCCTCCGACTAGCTCTAAATCAATTCTTCTGAAAGATGCGGCGTTTTCGAGGACGGATTCAGGCCGCTATGCTCTGGATAGATTGATCCAAACGTATCGAGACTCCAGAACCCTGCCATGTCCGTCCTTTGTGGACCCAGTTTGGAGTTCGCGTTGTTCAACCTACCTGTGTACCTTTGTATTATTAACTCATACACAATTGAAGAGCGAGTGATAATCCGCCCAGTGCCTGAAGCACATGTCACCGCGACGGCCTCGCCATGGGGAGATGCCAGCCTCGTAATATCGCCATCAAACGGATTCCCAAGCAAAGAACTAAGCCAACGGTCATTCCCACGAACGGAGGAAAATGGAGCAGGTGTCCCATCACGACAACTGCTCCGGCTGCGAGCGCCGCGACAGCATAGAGATCTGATTGGAGGACAACTGGGGTTTGATTCACGAGCACATCGCGTACGATGCCACCCCCAATCCCGGTCAACATACCTAGCAACGCCGCCATCACCGGATTCAATCCAGCAGCAAGAGCCTTCTGTGTCCCAGTGACGGCGAACAGCGCCAAGCCCGCGGCATCCAAAAGGAGGATTGGCCTTCCCTGAACGTCGATCTTGCGATACCAAAAAAAGGCGGCGAACCCGGCAAAGATAGAAATCCAGAGGTAGTTCAAATTAACCAAAGCCACGGGTGGCACAGCGCCGATCAGCACGTCGCGGGTGATTCCGCCAGCATTGCCCGTGGCAAATGCAAGGACCATGAGTCCAAACAAGTCAAGCCTATTCTTGACCCCGGCTACAGCTCCGCTTAAAGCAAAGACGAGAGTGCCGACCAGATCGAGCACAAAGGCGAATGCACCGAACAGATGTTGCCCTTCATCCAAGACTCCGCTCATGATGCCACCCAGGCATGTGCCGCAACCACCAAGGCTTTGACTCCTGTTTCCAGAGTGGGGTGCAGAACCGGAGCAAAGCGCGGATTGTGATTGGTTGGCAGTGTATTCAGTTTGCCCTCCTTCTTGGCATTGGCGTACACATTCACGTCATCTCCGCCGAAGAACCAATACACTGCCGGCGCGTGCCACTCTGCTCCAAAGCACCCAAAGTCCTCGCTCGCCATGGTGGGCTTCGTTTGTTCGACGGAGCCGTCAGGAAAATTCTGGCGAAACGCATCAACCACCTTCTTTGTCGCCGCGGCATCGTTCGTTACTGCGGAATACTGGTCCAGTGGGGTGATCTCCGGCGGCTTGGGAGCACCCGCCGCCGCTGCTTCGGCGGTCGCAATCCGTTCAATGGCGGCGAGGACATGCTTCCGGACATTTTCGTCGAAGGTGCGAACGTTCAACTTGATGACCGCTTCGTCTGGGATCACATTCTCCTTCGTACCAGCCTGCAGCGATCCAACCGTTACCACGGCGCAATCCGTTGGCGCGACCTCTCGCGATACAATTGTCTGCAGCCTAAGCACGGTTGAAGCGGCCATAACCACAGGATCAATGCTGGCCTCGGGCATCGACCCGTGCGCTCCACGCCCAAACATCCGGATTTGCAAGCTGTCCGCGGCAGAGGTCACCACGCCGTCCCGCCAATCGAGGTTTCCCGAAGGCAAGCTCATGACGTGCTGTCCCAGCACGACGTCGGGTTTTGGAAATCGCGTGAAGAGTCCGTCGTCAATCATCGCCTGAGCACCCTGCGCGGTCTCCTCGCCTGGCTGAAAGACCGCCATCAGCGTCCCCTTCCAGCCGCCACGGCTCTTTGCGAACAGGTTGGCAGCCCCAATTAAACAGGCCACGTGCATGTCGTGACCGCAGGAATGCGCCACCGGCACAGTCTTGCCATCCGGGGTTGTTCCTCTGACCTTACTGGCGTAAGAAAGCCCGGTCGCTTCCTCAATCGGCAAGGCATCCATATCCGCGCGTAGCATGACCGTGGGACCATCTCCGTTGCGTAGTAGCCCGACCACCCCGGTCTTGCCGATTCCGGCGGTTACGTCAAACCCCATGGCCTTAAGATGAGCCTCCGCGATCCGAGCTGTCCGGGTCTCCTGCATCGACAATTCAGGGTGAGCATGGATGTCCTTGTAGATGGTTTCTAATTCCGGAAGCAGGGCATCGAGATTTGCAAGTATCTGCGCGAGTCGTTGATCGGGCATACGTTCTCCTTCTCTTCCGGTCTGATCAGGTACATTCTCGTTGCGAAGGGCCGCAAATGTCCAGATTGGGTGAAGGCGACTTGCTCGAAAAACAACCGTCCGTCCCCTGAGAGGATTCGGAGGGTATTACCGCCAACCCAGCAGTTACCAGTTGATCGACAGGGCGGCACACTGGAGAGGGCCGATGCTTTCTTCGTTGCCCTGAAGCTGCGATTGGCAGCATTGCGTAGCTCTGTCCGGCCGCTCCGACTCTGCCCCGAACCGCGCATCTCAATCCCCAAAGCCAGGCACCAATTGCCGCAAATGTTTTGTGTTCTGCTAGTTATGGATCCTCGCCGAAATAAGTCCTCGAATGTCGCCAAGTATCCGCCGATCTGCTTGGGCATGATCCTGGATTGCCGAGAACTGGCCAATGCTTGAACTGTCAGTGCAAGACCGAATCATACCAACAGAGCAACTCTATTGAGCCACTGGTTCCGACATTTGGTTGCAACACCTTATAACAGCCCTATTCCGATCACTCCAGGGATTATCAGTTCAACGGAAGCCTATCTTGCGTCAGGCTAGTGCTCGCTGGATCAAGAAGAGACATGTCGTTGTTCCGCACGTTGCCGACACGGTCGCTGACCTTCCAGGCGCACATGCGGTCGGCTGGGTAGGGCCTGAGTAAATCGACCGGAGGCCGCGCCGGGTCTCCAGCATCGAGCCAGCGATCGAAGTTCCTGGGGTCCAGGATCACCGGCATTCGGTTGTGGATCGGCTCCATGACCTCGTTGGGATCGGTAGTGAAGATGGTAAAAGTCTCCAGCGGCTCGCCGTCCCTGGGGCGCCAACTCTCCCAGAGGCCGGCAAAAGCATAAGGTTCACCGCTTTTCAGGGCAATGGCAAAGGTCTGTTTCATTCTGGCATCCTGGCGCTGCCACTCGTAGTAGGCATCCGCGGGCACCAGGCAACGGCGCTTCTTGAGCGCCTCCCGGTAGGCTGGCTTGGCGGCGGCTTCCTCGGCGCGGGCGTTGATCGTGCTCAAGCCAATCTTGGCATCCTTGGCCCAGAAGGGCACAAGTCCCCAGCGCATCAGGGCGGCTTCACGCTTACCGGAATCGCGATTCAGGCGGATAACGGGCTGGATGCTCTGCGGAGCGGCGTTGTAGGTGGGCGCAAACCAGGGCATCTCCTCCAGGTCCAGGCCAAGCCATTCTGCAAGAACGTCTTGCGTCGATTTTCTGGCGAAACGTCCACACATGGCTTCCCTAGAATAGCCAACCATCTGGCCTCGATCCAAGAGAATCTTTGACAACCCACCCGAATCGAGAGAAGCTATAAGCGAAGAAAAAGCGAAATCTGGCCCGCCATGCCCTCCGCCTCAGCTTTACGTCTTGAAATCGAACGCGCCCTTGAACACCGCTTTCCAGCGGCTCTGACGCCTGCCCCGAAGACCATATACGAGGTGGCGCCGACCGGCGTGGCCCCTGTGGATGCGTTGCTAGAGGGCGGTTTGCCGGTGGGAGCGATCAGCGAGGTAACGGGGCCGGAGTCGTCGGGGCGAACCAGTCTGACGCTGGCGTTTCTGTCCAGGAGGACAGAGGGGGGGCAAGTCTGTGCCTGGGTGGATGTAGGCGACGCCTTCGATCCGGAGTCGGCAGCTGCCAGCGGCGTGGGCTTGAAACAACTGCTATGGGTGCGCTGCCGCAGCGAGAGTGGATTCCCGCGGACCAAACCATGGACGCGGCTGGATCAGGCGTTACGCGCGACAGACCTGCTGCTCCAAGCCGGTGGATTCGCGGCGATCGTCCTGGATCTGGGTGATGTGGAGCCAGCACACGCCATGCGGATTCCGTTGGCCACTTGGTTCCGCTTCCGGCAGGCTAGCGACCGGACGCGATGTTGCCTGGTTGTTCTAGGCAAGACCGCCTATGCACAATCGAGCGCGGCAGTCGCGTTGGAATCTACGCCCTTCAGACCGAAGACAGTGGGTGGAACTGTATGGCGGGGCTGCACGTTCGAGGTGCGGCGCGAACGGCAGCGCTTTACGCCACAGTTTGCCACTGCACGCAAACCGCCAGCTTCAGTCTGGTCTGCAAACACTGCATGGGATAGAGTGAGGTCCGCATGAGTAGCGAACTCTATGCCTGCGTTTGTGCCGTGGAGTTCCCCGCGCAGGCGTTGCTGCGTTTGCGCACGGACCTGCAAGCACAGCCGGTGGCCGTGCTCGACGGCCCGGCGCTCGAGGAAATCGTCTGCTCCCTGAACCGGCACGCTGTGCAGAGAGGCGCCGCGCTGGGCATGACGAGGCTGGAGGCCGAAGGCATCGGCGGGTTGCAGTTGTTGTCGCGCTCGGTGGAGGTCGAGACTGCCGCTCACGCCGTTCTGCTGGAGTGTGCGGCCAAGTTTTCGCCACGAATCGAAGAAGTCAGCCACAGAACAGTCTGCACTTTGGTGCTCGACATTACAGGCACAGAGCTGCTGTTTGGTCCTCCGGTGAAACTCGCCGCGCGGCTGCGCGATGAGATGGCAGCGGCGGGCTTTCGCGTCTCTATTGCTGTAAGCGCAAACTTTCATGCAACGCGGATCAAAGCAACAACAACGCGCGGAATTACGATCATTCCAGCAGGCGAAGAAGCACGAGTACTGGAGAAACTACCTATTGCTTCGCTTGTCCTGACGGAAGAGCACAAGGAAACCTTTGCGCTGTGGGGCATTCGCACCCTGGGGGAACTCGCCGCTCTGCCTGAGGTGGAACTGGTCAAGCGGCTCGGCGCTGTGGCCAGCGATTGGCGCACTCTCGCTCACGGCGTGGCGCGGCATACCTTTCAGCCTATAGAGCCCGAGTTTGCGTTGAAAGAGTTCTACGACTTCGAAACGCCTGTCGAGCAGCTCGACTCGCTTCTCTTTATTGGCGCGCGCATGATCGATTGCCTGGTGGCGCGAGCGGCGGGACGAGCCTTGTCGCTGGCCTCGCTCACCGCAGACATGGAACTTGAAGGCAGACGATTTCACCATCTCGCGATTCATCCTGCCGTGCCGACTGTAGATCGCAAATTTCTGCTGAAGCTGCTGCAACTGGAGATGGGTGTGCACCCGCCGCTGGCCGCGGTGGTTTCGCTCACGCTCACTGCGGAAGCCGGCCGATCGAACAAGATGCAGTTGGGCCTGTTCGCCCCGCAGACGCCAGAGCCTTCGCGGCTGGATGTGACGCTGGCGCGGCTCAAGGCGATCGTCGGCGAGGATCGCGTGGGCACTCCGGTGCTCGAAGACACGCACCGTCCAGGCAGTTTCCGCATGGAAGGTTTTGTGGTGGATGCCAAGCCTTCCACGCCAGAAGCCAAATGCCCGCGTATGGCGCTACGCCGCGTGCGGCCTCCCCATCCGATTCAGGTTTCATTGCACGCGATGAAACCTGTGGCCTTTCGCGATGGGGACAATCGCTTCGATATCGTGACTGCCTACGGTCCATGGAGAACCAGCGGCTGCTGGTGGTCACAGGATAGATGGGATACGGAAGAATGGGACGCCCTGGTATCAAGCCGAAGTGGCGAAGCGTTTGACTGTCTGCTTGTTCAAGACCGGCTGCGGGATGAGTGGTGGCTGGAGGCGTTCTATGATTGACGGCGTCTCCGCTGTTCCCAATACACGCTCGCCGGGAACGCCTGCCTGCCACCCTAACGATGCTTACGAACCACGGGCATCTCAAGAGTCCGCCAGTATTTCCATCGTGCGGCAATCAACGGCCATTGCGCATGACTGCGAGTACATTGAGCTGCACGCAGCCAGTGCCTTCAGCTTTCTCGCCGGAGCTTCGCAGCCGGAGGCGCTCATAGAGCGTGCCGCTGAGCTCGATATGCCGGCAATCGCTTTATCCGACCGCAACGGTCTGTACGGCGTGGCGCGTTTCCACACCGCTGCCAAGCGGCTTGGAGTGCAGGCGCACATCGGTGCGGAGATTGCCGTCTCATCGCTCGGCCAGCGGTTGCAGCCTCCAGCGTGGCTGCCGCATCAGTCTTCCGCAGAGCCTTCACGCCTGCTGCTGCTCTGCGCATCGCAGGCTGGCTATCAGAATCTCTGCCAACTCATCACCCGCTTCAAGATGCGCGAGGCAACAAAAGCCGAGGGCGCCGCAACACTCGAAGACCTGGAGGAGTTTTCGGCAGGGCTGATTTGCCTGACCGGAGGCGACGAAGGACCGCTTGCATCGGCGCTGGCACGCGGCGGAGAGCAGGAAGCGCGCAAAGTAGCCGACCGATTGACTTCTATTTACGGCCGCGGCAACCTCTACATCGAACTCCAGCGCCATCACGACCGTAGCGAAGAGTGCCGCAATCAATCGCTTCTGTGCCTCGCATCAGCTCTGCATTTGCCGGTGATTGCCACCAATGGCGTACGCGCCGCAACGGACAAAGATCGCGAGTTGCTGGACGTGCTGACGTCTATCCGATTTCACACCTCGCTCGATCAGGCAGGCCGATTGCTTACGGCAAACGCCGCGCGCTCCTTGCGATCGGCGCGTGAGATGGCCAGACTCTTCCGTGATATTCCTGAAGCAATCGCCAACACCCGCATCGTGAGCCAACGACTCGAATTCACTCTCAACGATCTGGGCTACAAGTTCCCTCACTACCCGGTACCCAACGGCGATACGATGGACAGCTTTCTCGCCAAGCGTGTAGAGGAAGGAGTCCGCAAACGTTATGGCTCAGGGGCCAAGCAGCCTCTGCTCGCGAAGGCCCGCGCACAGGTTCAGCACGAACTCAAACTCATTGCCAGGCTTGGCTTTGCCGGATACTTCCTTATCGTCTGGGATATTATCTGCTATTGCCAGCAGCAAGGCATTCTCGTGCAGGGCCGTGGTTCCGCGGCCAACTCCGCCGTTTGCTACGCTCTGGAGATCACCGCGGTCGATCCTGTGGGCATGGAACTTCTCTTCGAGCGCTTTCTCAATGAGAATCGCGGCGAGTGGCCGGACATCGACCTCGACCTGCCTTCAGGTGAGCAGCGGGAACGCGTCATTCAGTACATCTATGAGCGCTACGGCGCACAGGGCGCGGCTATGACCGCCAACGTTATCAGCTATCGCGGCCGCTCTGCTGCGCGCGAAGTTGGCAAGGCACTGGGCTTTGAAGAGGAGCAGCTTGCACGTCTCTCCAGCCTCATGGGTCATTGGGAATGGCGCGGCGCCAACGATACCCTGGCACGCCACTTCGAGCAGGCCGGCTTCGACATTCGTCATCCGCGTATCGCCCACTATTTCGATCTCTGTCAGCGGATGCAGGATCTACCGCGCCATCTAGGCCAGCACTCCGGCGGCATGGTCATCTGCGCTGGCGTGCTCAATCGCGTTGTTCCCATCGAGCGCGCGTCCATGCCCGGCCGCACCGTCATTCAGTGGGACAAGGAGGACTGCGCCGACCTCGGCCTCATCAAGGTCGATCTCCTCGGCCTGGGCATGATGGCCGTGCTCAAGGACTCCATCGAACTGATCCCGCGTCACTACGGTACGCAGGTTGACCTGGCTGCATTACCCGAAGACCCGCTCGTCTACGAGACGTTGCGCAAGGCAGACACCGTCGGCATGTTTCAGGTGGAAAGCCGCGCTCAGATGGCATCCATCCCTCACAACGCTCCCACGCGCTTCTACGACCTTGTGGTGCAGGTGGCCATCATCAGGCCCGGTCCCATCGTGGGCAAGATGATGCACCCCTACATGCGCCGCCGCCAGGGCAAGGAGGCGGTCACCTATCCGCATCCATCGCTGGAGCCGGTACTCAAACGCACGCTGGGAGTTCCACTCTTTCAGGAGCAGCTTTTGCGCATGGCGATGACGATTGCCGATTTCAGCGGAGCGGAGGCCGAAGAGTTGCGCCGCGCTGTCGGCATGCGCCGCTCCATGCAGCGCATGAAGGATCTGGAAGGCCGCCTCCGATCGGGTATGACGCGGAATGGCATCAGCGCCGAAGCGCAGGACAACATCGTGCAGAGCATCTCGTCCTTCGCGATGTACGGCTTTCCGGAGTCGCACGCGGCCAGTTTTGCGCTGATCGCTTACGCCTCGGCCTACCTCAAGGTTCATTACCTGGCTGCCTTCACCTGCGGCTTGCTCAACAATCAGCCAATGGGCTTCTACGCGCCTGCAGTATTGATCAAGGATGCGCAGCGCCACGGCCTACGCGTGCGCCCTATCGATGTACTGAGGTCGGAAAATCTCTGCACGCTGGAAGCGGAGAAGGATGGCTCGCTGTCTCTTCGCATCGGTCTGAATTATGCGAAAGGGCTACGTAATTCATCAGTGGAATCTCTTCTCGAAGCGCGCGCGATCAACGGACAGTTCACATCCATCGAAGATCTATCTCTTCGAGTCTCCACGCTCAACCGCAAGGAACTCGTCACTCTGGCTCGCATCGGCGCGCTCAATACACTGGACCACGTCGAGCATCGTCGCGATGCGCTCTGGCAGGTGGAAGAGGCTGGACGTCCTGTCGGTCCGTTGCTGCGCGGAGCAGACAATCTGCCCGACGGGCTTCGCGGGTCGATGCCGCTTCACTCTATGACCACCGACGAGCGCCTTGCCGCGGACTATTCCGGCACAGGACTTACAACTGGCCCGCATCCCATGGCCTACCACCGCGCCATCTTGCGGAGCGAAGGCATCCTTTCCGCAACGGACTTGCAGGAGCGCCCAAGCAATCAACCTGTCCGCATTGCTGGATGCGTCATCGCGCGCCAACGTCCCGGCACCGCCAAGGGATTTGTCTTTCTCTCCCTCGAAGACGAAACGGGCATCGCCAACGTTATCCTCACACCGGACGTTTTCGAACGCAACCGCATGGTTGTTACCCGCAGCCGCTTTCTGTGCATCGAAGGCACACTCCAAAACCAGGACGGCGTCATTCACGTCAAAGCCCAGGGCGTCTTTCCACTCGAAGTCACAAGCGCCGTCATGACTTCTCATGACTTCCACTGAGCATCGAGACTGCTCTACCGACGGATGCGCATTTTCGACCTCACTCTTCCGTCGTTCTGCGATCATCCTTTCTCCCTTCGCCCGATCGTCTATCCTGAAACTACGTCATGTTTTATTGGATCTTCTCCCTATCCCGCGTCGCCCAATGCGACGAGCCCAGATGAAAGCCCGCGTCTCCGACCTGACTGCCATCTTCTTTGCTGTCTGCGGCTT
>JARLFZ010000119.1 GCA_031296305.1 Occallatibacter sp.
CTGGGTCGATATGACGCGGACGTTGCTCTATATCCTCACGCCGGCTTGCGTTGTTTATGCACTGCTGCTGGTCTGGCAGGGAGTTCCTCAGAATCTCCATCCCTACACGGTCGTCCATACCGTCGAAGGCGCTACGCAGACTATCGGCCAGGGGCCGGTGGCCTCGCAGGAAGCCATCAAGATGTTGGGCACGAACGGCGGCGGCTTCTTCAATGCCAACAGCGCCCACCCTTATGAAAATCCAACTCCGCTGTCGAACTTCTTTCAGATCATCTCGATTTTCGTCATCGGTGCGGGCCTCACGTACACGCTGGGCCAGATGACCGGATCGCGAGGTCACGGCTGGGCTGTCTTCGCTGCAATGTATGTGCTCTTCGCTGCCGGCTTCGCCGTGTGCTACTGGGCTGAGGCGCATCCCCATCCCCTTATTCACGGGGCCGAGCAGGCGCGCACCGCGACCGCGCCCGGCGGCAATATGGAAGGCAAGGAAGTGCGCAACGGCATCGCCGAGAGCACGCTCTTTGCCACCATCACTACCGATGCCAGTTGCGGGGCCGTCAACGGCATGCACGACAGCTTTACTCCGCTCGGCGGCATGATCCCGCTGGCCAACATCATGCTCGGCGAGGTGGTCTTTGGCGGCGTGGGTTCCGGCATGTACGGCATGTTGATCTACATTGTGATCGCGGTTTTCATCGCCGGACTCATGGTGGGCCGCACGCCGGAATATCTAGGCAAGAAGATCGAATCCTACGACGTGAAGATGGCCATGCTTTATGCACTCATCTTCCCGTTCATCATCCTCACTTTTGCGGCGATCTTTGTTCTCATCCCCCAGGGCCAGAGCGTCATGGCCAACCCCGGCCCACACGGCTTCAGCGAGGTTCTGTACTCGTTTGTCTCGGGCGCGGGCAACAACGGATCGGCCTTCGCGGGCCTGGGAACCAACTGGTGGTACAACATCGCGATGTCGTTCGACATGCTCATCGGTAGATTCCTCATGATGATTCCGGCACTGGCCCTGGCCGGCAATCTGGCGCTGAAGAAGAGCGTGCCACCGTCCTCCGGCACATTTCCAGTCAACACGCCGCTGTTTACCGTGTTGCTCATCGGCGTGGTGCTTATCGTCGGCGCGCTCACATTCTTCCCGGCGCTGAGCCTGGGACCGATTCTGGAACACCTGTTGCTGCATACGCACCCTGGAACGCTTTTTTGAGCGATGAATCCGGTAGCTCTTAGCGAAAAGCCAACGGAACATCTCAAACATCTGCTTTACGGAACGGACTGACATGCTTGAAAAAACGAGTCTTTGGAATACGCAGATCATGGCCCAGGCAACGCTGGATAGCGTGCGCAAGCTCGATCCACGCTGGATGGTGAAGAACCCGGTGATGTTCGTGGTCGAAGTAGGCAGCGTGCTCACCACGGCGCTGTTGATCGTCGACGCGCTGCATGGTTTTGGGCGCTTCGGCTTCAACCTGCAGATCACGCTCTGGCTGTGGTTCACGGTGCTGTTTGCCAACTTTGCCGAAGCCATGGCTGAAGGCCGCGGCAAGGCGCAGGCCGACACGTTGCGCAAGGCCAAGGGCGAGACCATTGCCAAGCGTTACAAGGCCGACGGCAGCTTTGAAGAAATCGTTAGCGGCGATCTCCGCGCGGGCGATGTAATTTACGTTGCGGCCGGCAACTACATCGCGGGCGACGGCGAAGTGATCGAAGGCGTGGCCTCGGTCGATGAGTCGGCCATTACCGGCGAGTCGGCTCCAGTCATCCGCGAAGCCGGCGGCGACCGCTCGGCCGTCACCGGCGGCACCAAGGTGCTCTCGGATTGGATCAAGGTAAAGATCACCTCCAATCCCGGCGAAACTTTTCTCGATCGCATGATCGCGCTCGTCGAAGGCGCCACACGGCAGAAAACGCCCAACGAGATTGCTCTCAGCATTCTGCTCTCCGGCCTCACCATCATCTTTCTTCTGGCGGTGGTCACGCTGCAACCGTTCGCCATCTACTCCAACGCGCCGCAGACGGTTTTTGTGCTGGTCTCGCTGCTGGTGTGTTTGATTCCGACGACCATTGGCGGATTGCTTTCTGCCATCGGCATCGCGGGCATGGACCGCCTGGTGCAGTACAACGTGCTGGCCATGAGCGGCCGCGCTGTGGAAGCCGCAGGCGATGTGAACACGCTGCTGCTCGACAAAACCGGAACCATCACCCTCGGAAATCGCCAGGCTGTGGAATTCATTTCCGCACCCGACGTGACCCAGGAGCGGCTGGCCAACGCGGCGCAGCTGGCTTCGCTCTCCGACGAAACTCCCGAAGGCCGCTCGATTGTTGTACTGGCTAAGGAGAAATACAACCTGCGCGGCCGCGATCTCGGCGGCATTCACGCCGAGTTTGTGCCCTTCACCGCGCAAACCCGCATGAGCGGCGTCAATCTGCCGGGCACGCGCATCCGCAAGGGCTCGGTCGATGCCATCGCACGTTTCCTTGAGGAGCAGGGTTCGTCCCTCCCCCAAAAAGTTCGCGAGAGCGTGGAAGAGATCGCTCGCCTGGGCGGCACGCCTCTCGTGGTCGCGGAAAATTCCTCGGCCCTCGGCGTCATCTATTTAAAGGACGTCGTCAAGGGCGGCCTGAAGGAGCGCCTTGCGCGTCTCCGCGCCATGGGCATCCGCACCATCATGATCACCGGCGACAATCCGCTGACCGCGGCCGTGATCGCGCGCGAAGCCGGCGTGGACGACTTTCTAGCCGAGGCCAAGCCCAAGGACAAGATGGATTTGATCAAGCGCGAGCAGGGCAAGGGCAAGCTGGTAGCCATGACCGGCGACGGCACCAACGACGCGCCCGCGCTGGCGCAGGCCGACGTAGGCGTGGCCATGAACTCCGGCACCCAGGCGGCAAAAGAAGCCGGCAACATGGTCGATCTCGACTCCAATCCCACCAAGCTGATTGAGATTGTCGAAATCGGCAAGCAACTTCTGATGACGCGCGGCGCTCTGACTACGTTCTCCATCGCCAACGACGTGGCCAAATACTTCGCCATCATCCCGGCCATGTTCATGACGTTTAAAGGGCTCGAGGTTTTGAAGGCGCTCAACATCATGCATCTGCACTCGTCCGAATCGGCGATTCTTTCCGCGGTCATCTTCAACGCCATCATTATTGTGGCCCTGATCCCGCTGGCCCTGAAGGGCGTCAAGTACGAGCCCAAGCCGGCCGATGTTCTGCTGCGCAACAACCTGCTGATCTATGGCGTGGGCGGCATCATTATTCCATTCATCGGCATCAAGGCCATCGATCTGTGCCTGGTTGCACTGCACTTGGCATAGGGAGTTTTGTAACAAGGGCACGGCTTCAGCCGGGCCGAAAATGACGAGAAAAATGACCGGGGCTTTAGCCCCTGCTACACGGTCTCAAGGAGTTTCACAGTGCACTCGGTTTGGAAAACATCGATTCTCTTCACGCTCGTCACCGCGGTTTTGTTCGGCCTGGGATATCCGCTGCTGATGACGGGACTCGCAACAGTCCTCTTTCACCATCAGGCCGGCGGCAGCCTCATCGTACTCAACGACGGCACGGTGATTGGCTCCGAACTGATCGCGCAGAGCTTTACGTCGGACAAGTACTTCCATCCGCGGCCCTCGGCTGCGGGCAACGGCTACGACGCCACGGCCTCCGGTGGCACCAATCTGGCCCAATCAAACAAGACGCTGGTCGCGCGCATCCAGGGCGACATTGACAAGCTGGCCGCGCAGAACCAGGGCAAGCCCGTGCCTATCGATATGGTGACGACGTCCGGCTCGGGTCTCGACCCCGACATCACACCCGACAATGCCTACTACCAGGTCGCGCGTGTTGCCCAGGCGCGCGGCATCGATCAGGATCGGCTGAAGAAACTTGTTGCGGACCACACCACGTCGCGGCAACTCGGCTTTCTCGGCGAGCCGCGTGTGAATGTGCTTGAGCTGAATCTTGCTCTCGATCAGTTGTCGAAATAGTTTTTAATGCGGCGGCTTCCCAAGCCACTCTCAGGCGGGATGAGCTAACCAGCCGTCCCGCTTCTCTTTTGCGGCGATGGGATGTAGCGCCGGTCTCCAGACCGGCTGTCGTGCGGGTCTCCTGACCCGCACATTGCCACCTATCTGCGGCTCAATCTACAGCTCTCGCCGTCCTTCAATCGCGCGCGCCATCGTCACCTCATCCGCATATTCAATGTCGCTGCCGGCGGGGACGCCGGTGGCTATTCTGGTGATCTTCACCGAAAAGCCGCGCAACGCAGTTGCCAACCAGCTCGCCGTGGCCTCGCCTTCGAGCGTGGGGCTGGTGGCCAGAATCACCTCGTCCACTTCGCCGCGCTCCACGCGGCCAATGAGAGTTTTTGCGCGCAACTGGTCGGGCCCTACACCGTGCAGTGGCGAAAGCGTTCCATGCAGCACGTGGTAGACGCCCTGATACATCTGCGTGCGCTCCACGGCCTCGATATTCGTGGGTTCTTCCACCACGCAAACCAGGCGCTGATTCCGCGACGGGCTGGCGCAGTAGGCGCAGGGATCGATATCCGTGACGTTGTTGCAGATGGAGCAGAGGCGCAGACTGGCTTTCAATCCACGCACGGCGTCGGCCAGAGCCGCCGCGTCTTCGTCGCTCGAGCGCAGCAAGTGAAAGGCGTAGCGCTGTGCGCTCTTGGTGCCTACGCCGGGCAGTTTTTTCAGTTCCTCAATGAGCCGGGCCATCGGCTCGGCATAGCGTGACACAACAATCACCCTTCCAATCTTTATGAACCGAGTCCCGGAATCTTCAATCCGCCCAGCATGCCCTGCACGCTAGACTTGATGGCCTCATCCGCCTTGCGCCCGGCTTCATTCACCGCACCTACGATCAAGTCCTCCAGCATCTCCACATCGGGCTGGCTGCCGCTCAGGCTCATCACTGCAGAAGGATCGATGTGGATCTTGAGCAGTTCCTTTTTGCCGTTCATGGTCGCCGTCACCGCGCCGCCTCCGCTCGATGCCTCCACTACGGTCTCGCCCAGCTTCTGCTGCATCTGTTCCTGCATTTCGCCGGCCTTGGAAAGCATCTCCGAAATTTTGAGCGGATTGATCATTGTCGTTGTGTTCTCCAAAACATCCCTCAGGGGCTAAAGCCTCGAGGGTTTTGTGCCACTATCGGCACGACTAAAGTCGTGCCCTTTCACGAAAACAGATTTATGCATCCGGTTCTAGCTGCCTTTCCGCAAATCGACCACGCTGCGGACCTCGGCCTTGAAAATCTCCTGCGCGTGCTTGACCAACGGATTTGCCAGCGCCGCCTCCTGCACGCTGCCCACCAGCGCAACGGGCGCTGCAACCACGGCCGGAGCCGATCCCTCGCCGGCAGACACTTGAAAACGCGTCGGCGCGCCCAGCCGTTGCAGTTCCTGGCGCACGATCTTTTCCGCCGCGGCGTTCACTGTCAAGCTGAGCATCTTCTTACCCATGCCCGGCACGGAAACTTGCACGCTCGTACTCTCGAGCCGCCACGAGCCATTGCCCAGCAACTGCGCAGCCGAGCCGTGGCCGGCAGTGGCCAGCGCGGAGACAATGTCTTGCCGGATCGATTCAACGCTCAGCGTTCCGCTTGTTGTCTTGGCGATTTCAGGCGCTTTGGCGAGGGCGCCCTCGGTGAGCGGCTCAGACGATCCATTCCCCCCTGCTTGCGCGCCGGCGACAGGGAAGGGTGAAAGCGCGCGCGCGGCCGAGCTCCCCGGCATCGCGGACTCGACTGCCGCAGCCGATCTACTCATGACGGCGCCGCTTTCCGGCCCGGCGCTCTGCCTCGGGGACGGCGCTCGATCCCAGCCACTCGGCTCTCGCGCCGGTGCGGTTGTTGCAGCCGAAGACGCAACCGCTGGCCGAGCCACGCTTGCGCTCGCACGCGGCGCGCTGCTCGAGATTCTCGCGCCCGCTCCTCCAGCCACTCCGCTCAACAGCTCCTCGATCGGCAGCAGCCGCTGCGCGTGGATCAGCTTGAGCATTCCCAGCTCCAGGTGGAAGCGCTGCTCCTGGCGGTAATTCAAATCGTCAAAGGTGCGCAACACAATTTGCAAATTGCGCGTCAGCTCTTCTTCGCTGAAAAGCAGCGCCGTACGCGCCGCGCGCGCCCGCTCGTCGGCGGAGATCTGCAGCAGCTCCGTCTGTTCGCCGCCCAGTTTCGCCATGAGCGTATTGCGCAGGTAGCGCACCATTTGCCGCGCCAGCGACAACGGACTATGCCCGGCATTCAGCAGCAAATTCAGTTGCTCCATCAGCGGAGCGCTCTCGGCAGCCGCCACGGCTTCGAGCAGTTTTTCAAACACCGTGCTGGGCACCGCGCCCATCAGCTCGCGAATCTGCTCGGAAGAAAGCTTCGGCCGGCTCTCGCCTTGGGCAACTTCGAGCGGAGCCGACGCAATCGCCTGGTCCATGATGGAGAGCGCGTCGCGCATCGACCCGTCGCCGGCTTCGGCAAGCAGCGCCAGCGCTTCTTCATCGGCCGCGACTTTCTCCTCGACAGCAATCATCTTCAACTGCGCCAGAATGTCGTCGAACTTTACCGCGTGAAAGCTGAAGTGCTGGCAACGCGAGCGGATGGTCTGCGGAATATTCTCTGGCTCCGTCGTCGCCATCATGAAGATGACGTGCGCCGGTGGTTCTTCCAGAGTCTTCAGCAGCGCGTTAAACGCAGCTTCGGTAATCTGGTGCGCCTCGTCGAGGATGTAAACCTTGTACCGGTCGCGTGACGGAGCGTAGCGCGCCGCATCGCGCAACTCGCGAATCTCGTCGATGCCGCGGTTGGTGGCGGCGTCAATCTCGATCACGTCCACCGCGTTGCCCTGGCGAATCTCGGTGCAGGCCTCGCACACGCCGCATGGCTCCGGAGTGGGCCGCTCGGCGGAGCCGATCGCGGTCCGGCAGTTCAGGGCCTGGGCCAGAATGCGCGCGATGGTGGTTTTTCCAATGCCGCGATGCCCGGAAAAGATGTACCCATGCGCGATGCGGTTCTGCTCTAGAGCATTGAGCAGTGTGCGCGTAACGTGGTCCTGGCCGGCCACGTCGGCAAAGCGCTGCGGCCGGTATTTGCGCGCCAGAACCTGATAACCCATGCGTGCACGACTCCTCAAGTGGCTGCTCGAGGGCAAGCAGCCCTCAGAGGAAGCATCGTTCCGATTCTATCGTTCCGGGGCAGGGAAGCGGCGCGTGGAAAATTGTGTCGCGAAAGTCCTTAGGCATGAGTGCGAAACCGTCTGCTCATGACGAACGGAAGGACGCGGAGTCAAAAAAGAGAGACGAACCGCACGGTGCAAAGAGCAAAGGCGAGATGAAAAACCATGCGCAGGTGTGCGATCCTTTTGAAGGGGCGCGGATTTTCCCAGAATGGCCGAAATAGATGCCAGCGGAGTGCGGTTCGCGTCAAAGAGAAAAGGGCAGGCAAGGGGTTTCGAAATGAGGGCGGCATTTTCCACTGCGCTGGTTTTGGCGTGCCTTGTAGCCGCAGGCGCGGAGCTTGGCCTGCAAGCCCAGAGCAATGCCTCCGGTTCAGGCCAGAATCAGCCCGCTGCCAGTTCTGAAAATCCCCCTGCCGCACAAACGCCCGCTCGCACACAGCAGCAGTCGAACCAGAATCCATTTCCTGAAGACACCAGCAATATTCCCGTGATGCCGACGAGTAACTCGCCCGGCACGATTCCAGGGGACAGCGATGAAACCCAGACCGGCCGCATCCCCATGCCTGCCGACGATGCTGATCCGGTGCGCAGTCCGGAAGACGCAGGAGCTGCGGCCGAGAATCAGCAGCAGAGTTCCGGTTCATCCAGCCTGGCGGGGATGAGCGGCCTGCTTCCACCCGCTGACGACGATGTGCAACCGGGAAAGCACCATCGCAAAGGCGAGCAGACCGTGCCCGAGCATCATGAAACTGCGGCCGAGGACGAGAGCGTCGGCGGCTATTATCTCGACAACAAGGACTGGAAGGCCGCGCTATCGCGTTTCCAGTCCGCGCTGGTGCTCGACCCCGATAATCCCGACGTGTACTGGGGCCTGGCCGAAGCTGAGCGTCACCTTGGCAACTTCGCCGATGCCCGCGTGAATTACCAGAAGGTGATGGACTACGATCCCGGCAGCCGCCACGCCAAAGAGGCGCACAAGGCTCTTCAAGATCCTGCTATCGCCAACGCCAAGCCGCCGCAACCCGCGGCGTCGCCGCAATAGGAAATGCGTAACGCCGGTCTCCAGACCGGCTGTCGTGTGGGTCTCCTGACCCGCACATGGTCGCTGGCGGCGTGGACGCCGCCAGTACAGCCGGCCTGGAGGCCGGCGTTACAACAAGGGCCAAGCCCGTCGGGTTCCCGTCAGAATCCAGCCCAGCTCAGATAAGCAGCGGCCAGGGGTACGCCCCAGAAGGCACACACCGCTGCGCCGATCGAAAGGAACGTTCCGAAAGGAAGCTTCTGCTGTCTCCAGCTTTGATTGCCTGCACGTGCCGATGGCAGAACGAGGGGCACCAGCGCGAAGAGAGTGCCGAGAATGACGCCGATTGCGAAGGTGAGCACCGCACAACGGACGCCGAGCCATCCGCCGATCATCGCCATCAGCTTGACGTCGCCCATGCCGATTCCCTCCTGGCCGCGGATCATCATGTAGAGCAGGCGGATCACCAGAACTCCTCCCGCAGAGGCGACGGCACCGATAAACCAATAGAACTCCCAAAGGGCTACGTAGTGTCTCCATTCGTCGAAGCCGCCGCCGAATGCCATCGACGCACAGAGGCCTCCGCGCGTGAAGGCCAAGGCAAATCCCAGCGCAATTCCCGGTATTGTGAGTCGATCGGGCAGCCACAAATTCTCCGCGTCCATCACGGCCAGTGCCACCAGAATCCACAGAAAGGCGATGCGGGCGATTCCGGTCGCCAGCACGGTGGCCGCGTCGTACGTGAAATTTCCCGTGCTGAGATCAGGGGCCTCAAGGAAGGTGTGCCAAGTGGAAAACGCCCAAAGTGCGCCCACGGCCAGTTCCACAAGCGGATAGCGCCACCCGATCGATGCGCGGCAAGTCCGGCAGTGCCCGCGTAATGCCAGCCAGCTTGCCAGCGGTACGTTTTCCCACCATGCCAGGGTGCGGCCGCAACTGCGGCAATGCGAACGGCCCTTAACGCTGCTCTCTTCTTCAGGCCACCGTGTGGCGCAAACGTTCAAGAAACTCCCAAACGCCAGCCCCAAAACCCCCGCAAAAACAGTTACATAAATCGCGATCATTGCAGACCGAGTATATACGCCCGACACATGGTCTTCACATGCGGTCCCGGCAAGGGATTTCGTGGGACGCGCTCGCCTTGCTGCCATGCCCTGCAAGGTACACTGGAGTTGCATGGATCTTCCGCCGGCTCACATCAGCCAAGAGAATTCCACGCCGCAAACCGTCACCGACCCGGCGCGGGCGGCCTCGTTGTTTGAGCAGTCTGTAGCCATCATGGCGCGCCTTCGCGCACCCGGCGGTTGCCCCTGGGACCGCGAGCAATCCTTCGATTCCATCCGCAAATACACGCTGGAAGAGGCCTACGAGGTCTTCGACGCCATCGAGCGCCGCGACTTCCCGCACCTCACCGAGGAACTCGGCGACCTGCTCCTTCAGGTGCTGTTTTATGCGGAGATGGCCGCCAACGAGGGTCATTTCACCATCGCCGACGTGCTCGACTCTCTGAATCGCAAGCTGGTGCGCCGCCATCCGCATGTCTTTGGCGACGAGGCCGCGCGCGCCGCCGGCAATCGCGCCGAGGTTGACGCCAATGTTGAAGGCTCGGCCGATGCCGTCCTGCGCAACTGGGAAGAGATCAAAGCCGCGGAAAAAGCAGGGAGCAAGGGAGCGAGGGAGCAAGGGAGCGAGAAAGCGAAGGAGTTGTCGCGGCTGGATTCGGTACAGCGCGCGATGCCGGCGCTCGCTGAAGCTGCGAAGCTTGGAGCCAAAGC
>JARLFZ010000120.1 GCA_031296305.1 Occallatibacter sp.
CCAGATGGCGCTTTCTCCCGACGGCACCAACCTCTTCGTCGCTCTTGGCGCCGGTGGAACCATCGTAGTTCCCTTCACAAGCGGTAACTCGAACCCGCTGGGTTCCACGGCGAGAGTAATTTCCCCCGCCGACAGCGGCGGATCGGCGCTGTCGGTGGCCGTAGATCCCACCGACCGGCTGTTCTACATTGGCGAGACGCTCGCAGTTTCCTCCTCCGGCGGGCTGCGGGTCTTCAACTACAGCTCTCTCGGTACCGGCACGCCTCGTGCCGTTCCTACTCAAATCACAGGCTCTCCCATCGCGAGCGGGGGACTGTCGCCCCATGCCATTCTGCCCATTGCGTCCGGTGAATACGTCTATGTCGCCAACGGCCAGGGCAATACGGGTTCGGGGAATGTGACATGGTTTCCCATTTCCGTTTCTGGAACCACCTACACGATCGCTGCCGGCAGCCACATCAACGCCGGCATCGTGCCCATGGGCCTTGCCGAGGACAGCGACGATAACTTTGTGCTGGCGATTTCCAACGGAGGCTCGACCGCAAGCGGCGACCCTGATCTAGATGCCTACACCATGAGCTCCGGAGCACTTACCGCCGCCATCGTCTCCGCTACGGGAACCGACCCAGTGGGAGCCGTTGGCGTGGCGGCGCTGCCGTAAAGGCGGGAGTCACTCATCAGTAGTGCAATTGCGAGTGTGAGTGTGGGTATATTTGTCCGGCCCACTCACACTCCAGGCCCATCCTTAGTCCTTGATCTCTGATTTTCTTCAAAAGTGATATCCTCAAGGCAATCGCAAGGGTGCGTGTCTACTCGTTTGCCAACTCTTCTTCTCAGTTTTTTCCGGCGCTTCGGAACGGTTTTTGCTTCATCGCTGGTGTCGTTGTGTTGTGTTTGTCTCACCAGCGGTTGCGGCCGCTTCCACCACGAACAACGTGAGATGGCGTACGTCGCATCGGCGCGCCCCGTCTATCTCCACGACCGCGTAGCCCCGGTTTCAAATCGCGTTTGCCAGGTGGTGAACGGGCAGCCTCTCCAGGTTCTGGAACACGGCCGGCGCTTTCTCAAGGTCAAGACCCAAAAGAACGAGATCGGCTGGATTGAAGAGCGCGCCACGATCGACGAGAAGATCTACGACGGGTTTGTGCAGCTTGCCGCCGAAAGCAAGAATGATCCCGTGGCAGCAACGGCCACACTGCGCGACGATCTCGCCATGCATTTGCTTCCCGGCCGCGAAACGGAGCGGTTTTATCTGCTGCCCGGCAACACCAAGGTGCAACTGCTGGTGCGGGCATCGGCTCCCAAGAAGGCGGCTGAGGTCTTTGGACCATCACCGAAGAACGCGGCAACGCCCACAGTGGGAGGTAGGAACGCGCCGGCAACCGGCAACGCGAAACCGGCGACCGCGAAGGCGCCACCCGTGGCCGTAGCAGAAACCGCGCCGCCTGACTTAGAAGACTGGTGGCTGGCGCGCGACCCGCAGGGCCATGTGGGATGGCTGCTCGCGAGCCGCCTGGATGTGGACGTGCCGGACGAAGTTGCTCAGTACGCCGAAGGCCAGCGCATGGTGGGCGCGTGGATGCTGACCAAGGTGACGGATTCTGGCGCCGATCCTCCGGGAGACAAGGCTGAATATGTAACGGCTCTCGCGCCGCCCACTCCCGGCCAGCCCTTCGACTTCGACCAGGTGCGTGTCTTCACGTGGAGTCTGAAACACCACCGCTACGAGACGGCGTTCCGCTTGCATCCCATTCAAGGCTACCTGCCGGTGCTGGTGTTTAGCCAGAACTCGGCGTCGGGTAAGGTTCCTGCTTTCAGTTTCGAGCTCGCCAGCAGCGCCAACGTGACTACCGATCCTGCGACCGGCATTACGCGGCCTGTGGCTCCGCGGACGATTAGCTATGAAATGATCGACACCCAAGTGAAGCGCATCGGTCCAGACATGGCGCCGATTCCGATCACGCATGAGCCGGGGGAGAAAAAACAGGGAGCGAGGGAGCGAGGGAACAAGGGAGCGAGAAAGCATTGATTCCTCGGCTGCGCTTAGGGCAGACTCCGAAAGTGAAGTTTTATGCCGGAAAGGAGCAAAGCTACCTGCACAGTTGATGCAGGGTTTTCTGCGAGTGTTTTCAGCGGGTTGGGGCGGGCAGCGTCTGGTCAGGAACGAGACACTGAAAACAGGGATCTGGGCTGGGGGGCTGCAAAGCAACGAACCGTGAACGACTCATAGCCAGCGGCCCATGGCCATTAAATGCCGGCTTTCGTGGCGAGGATGATTCCGGGAAGGTTTTCCACTAGTTCCAGATAAGGAACTCTTGCCCTATGATTACGAGGATATCTCTAGGCGGAAAGCGTGAAACCTTCTAGAAAAGCTCGCATGGAATATTAGGAGTTTTTCGCCGGTGGAGTCTGCAGCGCTCTCGAGGCCTCGGCAAGATGAATCTGAATCCAGCGCGGATCGCAACCCGTGAAAAACTGATACTGACTGGAATCTATCTCTCTAAATTCGGGCGGCTGGGTCTCAAGCGGCTCGGATTCCGGACCTTCGCTGAGGCCTACAATGTCGTGGGCTACGCGCTCGGCTCCCGGCCTTCCTCCATAAAAAACTACCGGGACGAATTCGACCCCTTCTTCCCAAATGCAAGAATGGGGTGGCATAAGCGAGAGATTCGCGGGTATTGCAAGAAGGTCCTCGACGAATATCAAGGCTTGGATTTTGACTCGTTCAGCGGACTGGTCATGTCATTCGTCGGGTACAGCGAAAGCGCGTCGAGCGCAGTCGAAACGGACCAAGGACCGGAAGAACGCAGGTCCGGCTTTGCAAGGAGACTCATTACAGGCTTGGCCGCAGAACGATACTTCGAGACGGTTCATGCCACGGTTCCAGAGTTCCGTGGATGCGAGATGGAGAATACAACCCAATTGGGCTGTGGTTACGACTTCAAGCTATCAAGAGGTGCGGGCAAGAGATTCCTTGCTGTCGAGGTTAAGGGCTTGAGGGAGCAGGCTGGGGGCGTCTCCCTCACGCCGAGGGAATATGACGTTGCCGCCGAATTTCAGGACCGCTTCTTTCTTTTCGTCGTAAAGAATTTCCAGAAAACCCCTTATCACGAGATTTTCCCTAATCCGCTCGCTGGAAATCTCCGATTTACAAGGACAGAACGCGTGTTGATCCAGGTTTCATGGTTGACCCGCGTGTAACCGCGCTGATAGCCGGTAGGAGGCCAGATAACGTGGACTACCTAGTGGTCTGGGAAATGGAGATCCGCAATGCGGCGACCCCGGAGGAAGCCGCGCTAAGAGCCCGCGCCCACGAGAAAGACGAGGAGGCTGAGGAACCCGTTGTGGACGTGTATTCGGAAGAGGGGGAGTGCACCAGAGTGGACTTAGAGGAGCTACGGCAGGAGGAGAGCACCGAACGACATTGAATCGAAGCCGCGAGATTGCCGTCCCATCCGACCGGACGGAACCGAAATGTGCATCGCGTCGCTGGGCCGGCCATGCCCGAATGTTTTAGCCGGGCGCGGCGTGGAAATGAACGGACATCAGACCCCGCCTCCCTGCATCTACCTTTTTCCGCGCACGATCCCGGACCCTCGCAATAACCCATCCCCGGCGGTGTGGAAAATTGAGGAGGTCCGGTTCGCCCAGGAGCTCCTTAAGGAATTTGGTGGTGGCTCGCAAGATGTGACCGAAGTCCATATACACGCGCGCATGAGGAAGGCAAATGTCGAACGCAAGACAACATTTAGGCGCGGAGGCAAAACTGTCGCCGAGTCTGATTGGACAGTGCTAAAGCGCGCATCGCGCCGATGACCGACAAATTCGATCCCGAGACCAGAAGCAGGATCATGCGCGCGGTCCGCTCAGAGGATACTGCGCCAGAAATATTGGTCCGCAGGTTTGTCCATCATCTGGGCTATCGATTCCGTCTTCACCGGAAAGATCTTCCGGGAAAACCCGATCTGGTCTTTCCTCGACTGGAATCTGTGATTTTCGTGCACGGTTGCTTTTGGCACGGACACGGTTGCCCAAGAGGAGCTCGGCTCCCCAAGACAAATGCTAAATATTGGTGCACTAAAATCGCGCGAAATTCCTCAAGGGATAGATCGAACCGAAATAAGCTGCGGTCGCTGGGCTGGAAGTCTCTGGTGGTTTGGGAATGTGAGCTTAGGGCGAAACTCGACTCGGCCCAACGAAGGATCTCTGCCTTTTTGGCGCAGGCAACCGGCTCCTGCTCCGACGGGCAGGGCTAGCGGACGCTACGCCTACCGCGCGGCTGTGCGGACATTATTTACGCAGTGGCAAATGGATTGCGCTCGACGACGCGCAGCATTTCGCTTTCCGGCGCGGGTTTGCCGATTCAGGCGGAGATTGACAGGCGCATGACCTGGGTTTGCGGTTCGGGAATCGGCAGGCCGTCCTCGCGCATTCCAGCAATGTGCATGTCGATCGCGTCGCGCAGGAGTTGTTCGGTCTGAGGAAGGGTCTTCGCGGCTACGCCCAGCCCCGGAAGGTCTGGAACATAGGCGCTCCAGCCGGTCGACGTCCTCTCGAATACAGCCGCATATTCCTTCATCTCAAACCTGCCTGCTTGAGAATGTTTCCGAATAACGCCGATCAAAATTGGAGCCTCCACGGCAGACTATTGCGGGTGGCGGCGGAGTTCGAGCTCGACGACGCGCAGCATTTCGCTTTCGGGTGCGGGCTTGCCTGTCCAGATCTCGAACTGACGCGCGCCCTGCTGCACGAACATCTCAAGGCCGCTGATAACGGCGAGACCGCGCGACTTGGCGAGCTTGAGGAGCGGGGTTTCCATTGGTGTATAAACCAGGTCGAAAACCAGCGCGGCGTTGAGCTCGTTCTCTTTGACGGGGAGCTGCTGCTTGAAGCCGGTCATACCGCAAGGCGTGGTGTTGATGATGGCGTCAAAGCGGCTTTTGGCGAGCGCGGCTTGCTTTAAGACGTGGGCTTTGGCCTTGCGTGCGAGCGCGGCGGCCTTCTCGTGCGTGCGGTTGACGATGGTCACATCCGCGCCCTGCTCCACGAGGCCGAAGACGGCGGCACGCGCCGCGCCGCCGGCCCCGAGCACAAGAATCCGCGCACCCTTGAGACGCATGCGCCGCTCCAGCGGGCGAATGATGCCGGCCACATCGGTATTGAAGCCGTAAAGCTTGCCGTCGGCCCCGGTGCGCAGCGTGTTGCATGCGCCGATGCGCGCGGTGAGCGGGTCCATGTTGGCCAGGTGCGGCAGCACTTCCTGCTTGAGCGGCATGGTGACGGCGACGCCATCGAGAGGCAGATCGCGGATGACGGTGAGCAGGTCGTCGAGTGTCTTCACCTTGAGCGGAAGCATGACGGCGTTGACGTTTTCGCGGCGGAAGGCCGTAACGTGCATGAGCGGAGAAAGCGAGTGCGAGATGGGATTGCCGGCGACGCCGAAGATGCGCGTGGCCTGGTCGATCTGCTCGAGGCGGTAAATGTCGAGGAGGGTGCGAGCGGAGACCTGTCCAGCCGCGGTTTCCGTACCTTCAGATAGAGACGCGAAGGTGAAGGCGGCGCCGGCACGTGGGCTGAGCACGCGGCTGATCAGGCCCTCCTCGCCCATGGCGATGCCCACCACGTGGGCGTTGAGGGATTGGTCCTGGACCATGTGCAGGACGGAGAGGTTGTCGGTCAGACTGCGCGCGGTGCTGACGACCTTGACGAATTCGGGCTCGAAGGCGGCGATGCGCTGGGCGGTCTGGTTCAGGCCATCGGGGCGGCGGGTGCGGCTAAAGTCGTGGGAGCTGATCAACAGGACGGCTCCGGCAGCGCGGAGGGCGGCGCGGAACTTGGCCAGTTGGGGCCGGGTAGCCTGTTCGGCCGATTCGACTTCTAAATCAACAATATGGGCGCCAGCCTCGGCAGCTTTTTGCAGTAGTTCGATCTCGGAATTCAGCGAGCCGGTGAAGTGACCGCCCAAGGGCTTGCGGCGGCATGTGGCGATGGCCGTCACATCGCGGTGGCGGGCTAGGAAGGTCTTGAGCTCCGGAAGCGCGGCCGCTGGCTTGTGCAGGGAATCGAGACGAAACTCGATGAAACCAGAGTCTTTACGCGCAGATTCGGCGCGGGAGAAAAGCTCCGCGGGGGTGGCTCCCTGGACAGCGATGCACAGTTTGCTGACCCGCAGGCGCGGCAGTGCCGGAGCCTGCGCGGGAAGCGGTTCGGTCGGGCTGGAGACCGCAAGAGGCATTTGCTTCAATTGACGCATCTTAAAGGCCTTTGGCGTCCTTTGCAACATGGAATATGGGTCCGGGACGGCCTTGGGACCAGCGTGTCTACCCCCAGAACTGGCCAGGACCGTCTTGGAACGGTCCGGAAACGCCTGAGGCCAGGGGTTTGGCCTAGTCTTCGAGGCGGGCTGGGCCGGATGTCGCGTCAGGGAAGGGCTGCGGGGGCGTCCTTTCAACCGCGCTTGACAGGGTTCTCCCGGCAGTTGAAGATGGCTTCGCGCCGCCAGTGGACTGACCCCTTACAGCTTGAGCCGGGCGGCGCCCGCCTTATAGATGGGGGAATCCGAACGATGAGCAGGGTTTTAGGCAGGAGAAGCTTCCTGAAGACGGCGGCGTACGGAGCAGTGACGGCGCCGGTCGCGGCTGGCTTGAGCAGCCTGGGATGGGCGCAGACCACGAAGCCCGCCTCTAGCCACGCGCCTGCACCGAAGCCGGCAGCAGCGCACGCGGGTCCCACGGTCACATTGAACGTGAAGGACTACGGCGCCGCCGGAGACGGAAAAGCCAACGATACGCTGGCGCTGCAACTGACTATCGAGCGCTGCGCGGTACTGGGCGGCGGCGAGGTCGTCGTCCCTGCGGGCGATTACGCGACCGGCGCGCTCGAGCTGCGCAGCAACGTGACGCTGCGCATCGAAGACGGCGCGAGCCTGCTCGGCTCCGGCGACATGGCCAACTACCCCGTTGCGCAGGTGCGCTGGGAGGGACGCTGGATCACGGGCTACGGCGCATTCATTTCCGCGACGGACGCGGAGAACATCGGCATCACGGGGCCGGGAAAGATTGTGGCCAGCGACGCCATCCGCGGGCGTGTCGATCGCAAGACCGGCATGCGCCTGCCGGCGCTGCTCGAGTTCACGAATTGCCGCAACGTGCGCGTGGAAAACTGCTTTACCAGCCAGACGGGCATGTGGTCGACGCATCCTGTTTACTGCGAGAACGTAACCTTCAAGAATGTCGTGTTCCATAGCGGCGCGGACGGCATCGATGTGGACTCGTGCCGTCACGTGATCATCGACGGCTGCACATTTGAGACCAGCGACGACTGTATCTCGCTCAAGTCGGGGCGCGGCGAGGAGGCCAACGTCATCAACCGGCTGTGCGAGGACGTGCACATCCTGAATTGCACTTTCAACGACAAGACGTTTGCGTGCATCGGCATCGGGAGCGAGACTTCAGCGGGCGTGCGCAACGTGGTGATCGAGCACTGCAAGTGCGTGGGCGCGCGTAGCCACGCCATTTACATCAAGAGCCGGCCGGGGCGTGGCGCGTTTGTTGAGAATATTACAGTGAACGATTTCGAAGCTTCGGGCGCGAAGCAGGGATTTCTGCGGCTCAACAATCTGAACAGCGGCAAGCAGGATGAGTTTCCCGTTCCCGGCGACGCCGGCATTCCGCTGTTTCGCGAATTTCACTTCTCCAATATTCGGGTGACTGATTTGCCGATGCTGGTGCAGGCTACGGAGATCCATCCCAGCAAGCCGCTGGTCGGTTTCTCGCTGACCAACGTGACGGGGACCTGCAAGAGTGGAATCACGCTGGCGAATATGAAGAACGTGGTGATTCGTAACGTAAAGATTACTGGGTTCGATGGTCCATTGCTCAGCATTGACAACGTGACGGGCGTGGGACTGGTCGGCGCGGCCACGATCGATCCGGCGAAGATGCCAAAGGTCCCGGATGCGGTGCCCGCTCCAGAGAAGACATATGAGTTGAAGTGAACGAGTGAAAAAATGAGATGAGTGAAGGAGCGGTGCCGGCGATGAGAAATGTGCGTGAGAGTGTTGCGGTACTCGCGGTGGGAGTGCTGGCGTGCGCGGTGGGCGGGCAGACGGCTGATTCGCAATTTACGATTTGGCGATTCGACAACATCGATTCCATCGGCGGGCATGCCACGCACGTGCTCGGGCATCCGCATCTGATCGATTCGCCGTATGGCAAGGCTGTCGCGTTCAATGGTGTGGACGATGCGTTGTTTGTCGATACGCATCCGCTCAGTGGGGCCAGCGAGTACACGTGGGAGGTGATTTTCAAGCCCGATGCCGATGGCGCCGAGGCGCAACGCTTTTTTCACTTGTCGGAGATCGATCCAGCGACGGGCAAGGATACCCAGAACCGCATGCTTTTTGAGATTCGCATTGTGAAGGGCCAGTGGTGCCTGGACAGCTTTGCGTTTTCAAACGGTTCCGCGCGGACTCTGTTGAACTGTGACGATCTGCACCCCTTAGGGCAGTGGTATCGCGTGACGGCGGTGTACGACGGCAAAATGCTGCGCAATTACGTGGGCAATGAGATGCAGGGCGAAGGAGAGTTGCATTTGACGCCGCAGAGACCGGGACACTCGTCCATTGGAACGCGCATTGACCAGCGCGATTACTTCAAGGGGGCGGTGTTCATGGCGCGGTTCACGCCGCGCGCGCTGAAGCCGGAGGAGTTTTTGAAGATGCCGGAAAGACATGGCGTCAGGGACTGAGGGACTTTGAGACTTGCCGGCCGGCGTATGATGGGTGCGTTCGAAGGAAAGGGCGCGGGCCATGCGCAAGTGGGGCATCGTTATCAGCGTGTTCTACGCCGTGATTGTGGGATTCCTCCTCGTGCCGGCCTTTTTCCTCATTGCCGGCGGATTCACCGATCCGATTTGGAAAATATTCGCGACCGGCCTGATCTCGGTGTTACAGGAATGGCTGGGGTGGATTTTGATTGCCGCCGTACTCTCGGGCCAGGCCCTCCTGCTCTTTCTGTCCGTTGACACGACCCAGAAAAAGTTGAAGCCGCGAACGCATATCGCGATTTCGGTTGTGGTTTCATCGATGCTGTTCGGCCTTCTGACTCTTGCAGTCATCTTTTGCATCGGCTTCGCCGCACATGGCGACAATTTCGGCGGGGGCTTTCTGGATACCCCTGCGAAGTTTCTCGCCGTGTGGGTGATCCTGTGGCTCATTTGGGGCGTTGCCTTTTTCCTGTACTTTCGCAATGTAACCGAAGTGACCTCCCGCGCCATTTCGTGGCTGCTCAAAGGCAGCGTCCTGGAGTTGCTGATTGCCGTGCCTTGCCACGTCTGGGTTCGGCGACGGGACGAATGCTGCGCTCCGTTCTTCACCAGCTTCGGCATCGTCACGGGTATCGCCGTCATGCTGCTGTGCTTCGGTCCGAGCGTGCTCTTTCTTTTCAAGAGACGCCTCGACTCATATTCCGCGCATAAATCGGCCTGAGGATTGCACTCCGAAGCGTCTTGTTACTCTAGAGTTTCGGAGGATTCCCCGTTATGCCAGCAGAATCTGCTTCCGTCAGCTCAACTCAGGACCTTCATGTGTGGGAGGCAGGAGGCGCGGCATCGGCCGAGGCGCTGACCGCATGGGTGAGCGCGCGACTAGCGGCCCACGAAGCCGCACTTGCCGCGCTGCTGGCCGTCGCAGGCGAGCGCACACCGGAAAATTCGTTGCGGCACTTCGATGCGGCCATCGAACAACTGAGCCTGGCAGGGGCACAGGCGGGAATCCTTAACTCTGTGGCTGCGGACAAGACAGTGCGCGATCAGGCGCAGATGGAGGCGCAACGCGTGGCCATGGCGGGCAGCGCACTGAGCCTGAATCGCGCGGTGTATGACGCT
>JARLFZ010000121.1 GCA_031296305.1 Occallatibacter sp.
CATATTGGCGCTGGACCAGGGGACGACGAGTTCGCGGGCGATTTTGTTTGACGAGGCTGGCACGATTGCTGCGGTGGCGCAGAAGGAGTTCCAGCAGTTTTACCCGCAGGCGGGTTGGGTGGAGCACGATCCGGCCGAAATTCTCTCGAGCCAGATGAGCTGCGCTGTAGAAGTTCTCGCGCATGTGAGTGCGCGGCCGCGCGACGTGGCCGCCATCGGCATTACCAACCAGCGCGAGACGGTGATTGTGTGGGAGCGCGCGACGGGCAAGGCGATTCATCCGGCGATTGTGTGGCAGGACCGGCGCACTGCGGCTTTCTGCAAAGAACTCGAGGAGAGCGGAGCGGGCGAGATGGTTTCCGCGAAAACCGGACTGGTGCTGGACCCATATTTTTCCGCGACCAAGGTGCGCTGGATTCTGGACCACGTGGACGGCGCGCGGGCGCGAGCCGAGCGCGGCGAGCTGGCCTTCGGCACCGTGGATAGCTGGCTCATTTGGCACCTGACCAGCGGGCACACGCACGTGACCGACGTGACAAATGCGTCAAGGACGCTGCTCTTCAACATTGTGAAGGGCGAGTGGGATGCCGAGCTGCTCAAGCTCTTCGGGATTCCCGCGAGCATGCTGCCGGAAGTGAAGTGGTCGAGCGAGCGCGTGGGCGAAGTGACCACGACACTCGGTCTGAGCGGACTGCCGATTGCAGGCATTGCCGGCGACCAGCAGGCTGCGCTCTTCGGGCAACTGTGCTGGAGCGCGGGTGAGGCCAAGAACACTTATGGTACGGGCTGTTTTCTGCTCGAGAATATCGGCACGGAGTTCATGCGCTCGCGGGCCAAGCTCATCACTACGGTGGCGGCGAGCACGCAGAAGCGCCTCGAGTACGCGCTCGAGGGCAGCATCTTTATCGGCGGCGCGGTGGTGCAGTGGCTGCGCGACAATCTGAAGATTATCGCCGCCTCTTCTGATGTGGAAGCGCTGGCTGCCAGCGTGCCGGATACGAACGGCGTCGTGTTTGTGCCGGCGTTTGTAGGTCTGGGCGCTCCGCACTGGGACGCGCACGCGGCCGGCATGCTGATCGGGCTGCGTCGAGACACCGGGCACGGACACATTGCGCGCGCTGCGCTCGAAGCCATCGCGTTCCAGGTGGCCGACGTGCTTGAGGCGGTGGGCAGCGACACGGGTGCGCCGCTTCAGGCCCTCAGAGTCGATGGCGGCGCCGCGGTGAACGATCTTTTGATGCAGTTCCAAGCCGATATCCTCGGAGTTCCAGTTGTCCGGCCGCGCGTGACCGAGACGACGGCCCTGGGCGCGGCATATCTGGCCGGACTGGCGACGGGATTCTGGCCGGGTCCGGATGCCCTGCGCGCCGAGCGCAAAGGCGATGTGCGTTTTGAACCAATGATGACCGCGGGCGAACGAGCCGAACGGCGTGCGCTGTGGCAAAAGGCCGTGGAGCGAGCGAAAGGGTGGACCAGGTAGGGATCTCGGGAGCTCCTCCCGGTGTTTACGTCGATCAAATCGGATATGATCTCAATGATCTTTCTTCGCGCTATCTGGAAGTGGGGAATCCAGACGCCCCGCCGATGCGCAATAACAACGTCCATTTCCCTGCACTTGCGTCTGAACAGCAACGATCTGTAGATTTCGCCTTCAGTCGCCCCGCAATCATTAAGGACTCTATGTCGCGATTGAACCCACATGTCGTTTTGCTCACTCTCATCGCCACGTTGGGCGGCTTGCTTTTTGGATATGACACGGCCGTCATTAACGGCGCGGTGGACAGTCTGAAGGCTTATTTCATCAATCCGCGATTCGCGGATCTGGCCAACCCCGCCCAGGCCAACGCCGCGAATTCGTTGCTGGGCTTTGTGGTCTCAAGCGCGCTCATCGGCTGCATCGTCGGTGGACTTTTCGGCGGATGGGTGAGCACCCACGTCGGCCGCAAGCGCGGATTGATGATTGCCGCGGTGCTCTTTCTGGTTTCGGCCCTGGGCGCATCCGCTCCGGAATTCCCTTTTGCCGCCATCGGCCACGGCGGAACCGCATACATGGCGAATTTCGTTTTCTACCGCATCCTTGGCGGCATCGGTGTCGGGCTGGCTTCCATGTTGTCGCCCATGTATATCGCGGAAATCGCGCCGCCCAAGGTTCGAGGAAACCTGGTGGCGTGGAACCAATTCGCCATCATCTTCGGCATGCTGGTAATTTACTTCGTCAACTTCGGAATCTCCAAAACCGGCAGCGGCGATGCCTGGCTCAATACCATCGGCTGGCGCTACATGTTCCTGTCCGGCGCCATTCCCGCAATCCTTTTCCTCGCCCTCCTGTTTGTTGTCCCTGAAACCCCGCGTTACCTGATGCTCAAGGGAAATGAGAGCGGCGCGCGCGCGGTGCTGGCCAAACTGGTGACGCCAGAGGAAGGCGAAAAGGAGATCTCCGAAATCCGGGCCTCGCTGAGTGAGCATCACTCCGGCAAGTTGTTTTCATTCGGCGTGCTCCTGGTTTTCATCGGCATCATGCTCTCGGTCTTCCAGCAATTCGTCGGCATCAACGTGGTGCTTTACTATGCAACCGACATATTCAAAGGCATGGGCCTCACCACCAATGCTTCGCTGTTCCAAACCATCATTGTCGGCGCGGTGAACCTTGCTTTCACCGTAGTTGCCATTCTAAGTGTGGATCGATTCGGCCGCCGTCCGCTCCAGATCACCGGCGCGCTGGTCATGGCGGTGAGCATGATCTGCCTGGGCACCGACTTCTGGCTCGGCGGAAAGGGTATGGTCGCGTTGATCGGCATGTTGGTCTATACCGCAGGCTTTGCCGTTTCCTGGGGGCCGGTCACCTGGGTGCTTTTGAGCGAGATCTTCCCCAACCAGATTCGTGGCAAGGCCATGGCGGTGGCCGTGGCGGCACAGTGGATCGCCAATTATCTCGTCAGTTGGTCGTTCCCCATTCTGGATAAGAACCCCTGGCTGGTGGAGCATTTCAAGCATGGGTTCGCTTATTGGATTTATGGTGTGATGGGCATTCTCGCAGCGTTGTTTATGGCTGGAGTTGTGCCGGAGACTAACGGCCGTTCGCTGGAACAGATGCAAAAGCTATGGCAGCCCGCTGGTCCTAAATCGTCCTAGGTAAATGAGCGAGGAGTTCTAAGATTGTGAAACTGTTTCGTGGCTTACGGCCGCTCCGGAGCGCAACCGCTCTGCGCGACGCGTTGGCCGGCGTTGTAATGGCTGCGATGGATATCCCGCAGGTGCTGGGATACAGCAAGATCGCGGGAATGCCCGTCGTGACTGGGCTTTACTCGCTCTTTTTGCCGCTGGTTGCGTTTGCGGCCTTCGGCTCGTCGCGCTACATGGTGGTGGCGGCGGACTCGGCAACGGCAGCTATTTTTGCGGGCGGCGTGGCGGGCGCGGCAACGCCGGCCAGCGCGCAATATATTGCGCTGGCGGGCATTGTGGCGGTGCTGACGGCAGCAATTCTGCTGCTGGCGCGGGTGCTGCGGCTGGCGTTTATTGCGGATTTTCTTTCGCGCACGGTGCTGGTGGGTTTTCTTACCGGCGTGGGTCTGCAAGTGGGAATCTCCGTGCTGAGCGAGATGCTTGGCGTCGCCGTGGATTCGCGCCGGCCGGTGATCGAGCTTTGGGAGGTGCTGCGCGGACTGCCGCATGCCCATCTGCCCACGGTGGCCCTGGCAGCATCAGTGCTGACGTTTGTCTTGCTGCTGCGACGCTTCGCTCCCAAAGTGCCGGGCGCACTGGTGGCCGTCGTGGCCGCGATTGCGGCCAGCGCGGAGTGGGATTTTGCTGGACACGGGATTGCGACCATCGGGCCTGTGGTTGGCGGGCTGCCGCATTTGGCGTTGGCGGGACTGCTCAGCCTGCGCACGATGAGCTGGCAGGAGGTGGAGTTGCTGCTCACGGTGTCGGCGTCGTGCGCCGTGATGATTCTTACGCAAAGCGCGGCCACCTCGCGCATCTATGCGGCGAAACATTACGAGACGGTGGACGAAAATCTCGAACTGTATGGGCTTTCGGCCGCGAATGCGGCGGCGGCGCTGAGCGGCGGGTTTGTTGTGAATGGCAGCCCCACGCAAACGGCGATGATGGAGGGTGCCGGCGGACGCAGCCAGTTGGCGCAAGTGACGACGGCGGTCGTGGTGGGCGCGGTGCTGCTATTCCTGACCGGGCCGCTCCAGCTTCTGCCTACTTGCGTGTTGGGCGCAATGGTGTTCATGGTTGCGCTGCGGCTGATCGATTTTGCAGAGTTGCGCAACATTCGCGCTGAGAGTCCGCAGGAATATGCGCTGGCAGTGATGACGGCAGCGGTCGTGATTCTGGTGGGGGTGGAAGAAGGGATCGTGCTGGCAATGGTGGTGTCCTTGGCGCGCGTCGTCCGGCATGGTTATCACCCGCATAGCGGCGTGCTGCAGGCAAACCCCGACGGGTCCTGGAAGCTCGTGCCTATTGCACCGCATGTGGTCACCGAACCCGGGCTGGTGCTCTATCGCTTTGGAGCCGAGCTTTATTACGCCAATGCCGGGCGGTTCCTTGAGGAGGTTTCGCACGTGGTGCAGCCGATGCCCTCATCCGTAAAGTGGGTGGTGGTGGACGCGGAGGCGATGACGCACATGGATTACACGGCTGCCCGGATTTTGAAGCGGCTGAAGGCGAACCTCGATCAGGCTGGAGTGAAGCTGGCGTTTGCGCGCGTGCCGTGGGATCTACGATCGGACTTCGATCGCCATCAAGTGACAGACGTGATCGGGCCAAGCCGGATCTTTAACCGGCTGCACGACGCGATTGCGGCGTTCGAGGCGTCGGAGAAATCGCCGGAAGCCTAAAGCGCATCGTAGAATACGGCCTGACCTTTTCGGTCGAGCTGCATCAGCAAATCAAAATCTTTCACGTTGCGCGTTAGCACCACGCAGCCGTTCTTCGCTGCTGTCAGAGAAATCAGCGCGTCATTGAGCGCTTTGCGCCGCTCGTTTTTGCTGTACTGCTGCAGCCGCGCCAACAGTCCGGCGAGGATTCCGGCCTCTCGCCAGGCATCCCGATCCGGCGCAAGAATGCGGTGCGCCGGCCGCAACTCAACTGACATAGCGATCTGTGCAATCACGTCTTGTGTCTCGGGGTGCGACGGGTCAAGCAAACCGGCAAGAGCCGCCAATTCCGCTTCCGTTACCGTGGAATGCCAGAGATTCCCCGCACGGAGAGCGATCTCCACGGATTTCGGAAGCCTGCCTTGCAGAGCGTCGATGTAGACCGTAGTGTCGAGGAGCAGTTTTGGGAAAGGCGGCTTGAGGCTCGTAAGATACGGCAACTGCGAGCGATCCCGATACGCGAGCCTCTTGCGATGTTTCTCCGGCTTCAGCCGCCGCAGAGATTTCTCGAATTCAGAACTCAAGATCGAGATCCTTGCTCACCGTTCCACGCTGCGCCTGGAGCCACTCGCCGTAGTCGTCGGCAACCACGATGTTCGCCAGCGCGGCCTCGATCAGCTTGGAGTCGGATTGAATCCCGGTCTTCTTCTTCGCTTGCTCAACCAGCAACGAGGGCATGCGGCCGCGCACCGTAAGCGTCCGCCCGCCGCCAAGCAATCCCTGCTGTTCGGCAATGGATAGGACATCGCCGAGCCGTCGGCTGCTCGCGGACGGTTGCGCTCGCTTTGCGCTTCGGGTAATCCGGAATGCCGCTGCATGGGCCATGGATTGAACCTCAAGACAACTGTAGCACAGATTGTATGTTTTTGTGCTACATCATTCCGCGCTGCTGCGAACCTTGCCGCCATCGGCCTGGAATGCTCTGCACCGCCCAGGCGCTGCGCGTGAGAACTCACCACACCTTGCAAACCTGTTCCGGCGTGCGAACCATGGGCTGACCCACCTTGCATCCAAACGCCTTCGCGAATTCCGGCATGTTCACCACCACTCCGTTGATGCGGAATTTTGCCGGCGAATGTGGATCGACGATCGCGCGCTCCCGCAAGTCGTCGGGGCGCTCATTGGCGCAATCCCATTGCGCAAAACCGACGAAGAATCTCTGTTCCGGGGTCAGGCCGTCGACGGGCTGGAGATTCATCCCCCGCGTTTTGCTCTGCCATGCAATGAAGCCCAGAATCTCGCCGCCGAGGTCCGCGACGTTTTCGCCGAGAGTCAACTTGCCGTTCAGGTGAACATCGTCCACGGCAATATACGACGAGTACTGGTCGTCAACGCACTTGGTGCGCGCTTCGAATTTCTCGCGATCTTCCTTGGTCCACCAATCTTTCAAGTTGCCATGAGCGTCGAACTGGCTGCCCTCATCGTCAAACCCATGAGTCAGCTCGTGCCCAATGGTGCCGCCGGTGTTGCCGTAGTTGGGAGCGTCGTCCATTCTGGGGTCGTAGAGTGGCGGCTGCAACACGCCAGCGGGAAAATTGATGTCGTTCATCTGCGGATCGAAGTAAGCGTCCACCGTGGCGGCCGACATCTGCCACTCGCCGTGATCCACCGGCTTGCCGATCTTATTGATCTGCCGGTGCAACTCGAATGCGCCGGCGCGCTCGATGTCGCCCGCGAAATCGTCCTGCGTCAGCTTGATCGAACTGTAGTCGCGCCATTTGTCGGGGTACCCGATCTTGTTGCGAATTCCCTCGAGCTTGGCCAGCGCCTGCTTCTTGGTGTCCGGGCTCATCCAGTCGAGTTGCTCGATGCGCTGCCGCATAGCTTCCTCGATCCGGTTCACCATGTCCAGCGCCTGGGCTTTGAGCTCGGGTGAAAACACCTTTGCGACGTAGGCCTGTCCCAGGGCATCGCCCAGGTTGTAGTCGGTATATTGCACGCAGCGCCGCCAACGTGGCTGCTGCTCCTTGGCCCCTCGCAAATAAGCGCGGAAAAAGTCGAAGTTGGCGTCGACAAGAGGCTGCGAAAGAAACGGCGCATAGGCACTTGCCACGTGGAAGCGGAGGTACGTTTTCCAGTTTTCAAGGGGCTCACTCGCCAGCAGATCGCTCACCTGCTTGAAGAACTTTGGCGACTCCACGTTGACGGTCTCGAAGTGCGGATAGACCGCAGCACCGTAATACGTTGGCCAGTCGAATGCGGGCGCAAGCTGCTGGAGCGCCGCCATATCCATCTTGTCTTTCAGGTTGTAAGGATTGCGCATTTCAACGCGCGTCCACGAAGCCGTGGCCAGCGCAGTCTCCATCCGCATCACGGTCTCGGCATTCTTTTGCGCCGCATCCGGCTTGTCGCCGAGCAGCGAGAAAATCTTCTCGACGTACAGCAGATACTTCTCGCGAATCTCTTTCGACTTGGCATCGTCTTTCGTGTAGTAATCGCGATCGGGAAGGCCAAGGCCGCCCTGGCCGAGATCGGCAATCTCCTGCTCGGAGTTGTCAGGATCCTGCGTCGATCCCGCGCCGAAAAGCAGCGTTCTGCCAAACGGCAGCGCAGTCTTTGCAGCCAGCGGCGCAATCTCCTTCGCCGATCGCAGCGCGGCAATTGCGTCAAGCTGCGGCTCGATCGCTGCAAGACCGCGCCCGTTGACCAGGCTTTCGTTCATGCAGGCGCCGTAGAAGTCGCCGACCTCCTGCGTTGCCGCGGCGCGCTGCGCCTTGTTCGCGGCGGCTTCTTCAAGAATTCCGCGCAAAAACTGCAGGTTATCCTGATACAGCTTGCCGTAAACGCTCCACGAGGTTTGGTCAGGCGGAATGGGATTCTTCTTCTGCCATCCACCGCAGGAGTAGGTATAAAAATCCGCGCACGGATCGACGGACTTGTCCATCGAGGTGAGATCGAGGCTAGGCGAATAGGGCAGCGTCGGGGCAGCGGGCGATTGCGCCGGTAACGCAGCAGAAACTAAAAGAGCAAACGCAAAGATAGCGGAGTAGCGAAACATTCCATCCTCCTGTTTTGCTATTTGACCCGGAATCAGCCGATTTCCTCGTCCCAACTCTCGAGCGTCTTCTTGAACTCGCTCATGAATTTGCCGCCGTCGGCGCCGTCGATGAGGCGGTGATCGAAGCCGAGGCAGAAGTATTGCATCGAGCGAATTGCAATGGAGTCGTTGCCCTCGGCGTCGGTCAGGACGGCGGGTTCCTTGCGCAGTCCGCCGATGGCTAGAATCGCCGATTCGGGCTGATTAATAATCGGCATGCCGAATTCGCCGCCAAATGCGCCGGCGTTGGTGAGCGTAAAGGTGGATCCGCCGACCTCGTCGGGCGAGAGCTTTTTGCTGCGGGCGCGGAGGGCCAAATCCGCAATGGTGCGGGCCAGCGCGGCAAAGCTTGCCGTCTCGGCCTGGCGCACCACGGGCACGATGAGCCCCCATTCCAGAGCCACGGCGATGCCGAGGTTGATGTTGCGGTGGTAGCGGATGGCGAGGCCTTCGGCCGCTTTTTCGAGCGATGCGTTGATGATGGGGAAGCGGCGCAGTGCGGCCACAGCCGCGGCGGCAATAAACGGCATAAGAGTCAACTTGACCCCGTGGCGCTGCTCGAAACCGGCGCGGTGCTGCTCGCGGAGACGCACGATGCGCTTCATGTCGACTTTGTAAACGGTGTAGACGTGCGGGCTGGTGCGCACACTCTCCACCATGCGGTCGGCAATGATGGCGCGCATGCGCGTGAGAGGGACGGGCTCCGCGGGAATCACTTGCGGTGCGGCGGCCTTTTGGACTGGCGACGGTGCGGCAGCCTTCTGGAAAGGCGACGTTGCAGCCCGCAGCACATCGTCTTTGCCGATGCGGCCACCGGTGCCGGTGCCGGTGATGCGGCTCAAATCGATTCCGTGCTCTTTGGCAATGCGGCGAGCCAGCGGCGAAGAGCGCACCACCTGCGGCGGGGCAGACTCATGGACTGACGTCTGTGGCGCCTGCGGTGCGGCAGCCTCTTGGACCACCTGCGGTGGGGCAGCCTTTTGGACAAGATTCTGCGGGGCCTGTGGTGCCGCCACCACAAACCCAGCCTCGCCAATCACCGCGACCACGGTATTTACTTCGATGGTGGCGCCCTCGGGAAAGCGGATCTCAGCCAGCACGCCGGCCACAGGCGAAGGAATCTCAGCGTCCACTTTGTCGGTAGAGATCTCAAAGAGCGGCTCGTCGACTGCGACGGTGTCGCCGATCTTCTTGAGCCATTTGGTGATCGTGCCCTCGAAGATCGATTCGCCCATCTGGGGCATGATGACTTCCGTTGGCATGCATCCCTCTTTCGCGCTTCGGCCTGCACCAGTTCCTGCCGGATTATAAATCGCGGGCGGGCCGGAAGCGGAATATGGACAGTGGGTCAGTCTGGAATTCGCAGGTTAGCGAAAGTCTAATCTGGCCGTCTGCGATGTCTTGAGTTGTTCACGCAGGTCTCTGTATTCCTGCCCACACAGTCCGTATCGCCCTAATTGATCTTCGAGCCATTTGTCGGGGATAGCTCGATGAATGATTATGCCGTCGCGCAGCATATCGAATGTGCCGTCTTCGTTTCTGGACACTTCCCACAAGCTCCCCGGCCGTGGTGCTTTTGCGTGAAGAATCATAGTCTTTAGCCTAAAGCTATCGATCCATAGGTAGTGGGTCTGTTTGAAACTGTTTTGAAAGGGCACGACTTCACAGGCTGCTGAAAAACTAAATCGAGAGGCTCGTTTTGAAAGGGCACGGATTTAT
>JARLFZ010000122.1 GCA_031296305.1 Occallatibacter sp.
CGGCTGTCGTGCGGGTCTCCAGACCCGCACACGTCGGGGGATCATCACAAAGTTGCGCAGACCCAGAGCCAGGGTTTCAAAAACGTGGTTCGCAAACCCTCGTCCGCGTGCGATGCCCCTGTTCACGCCTCACGCGCCACGAATCACGGCCTACAGCTTCGGTCCACCGTTCGGATAACTCACGAGAATCGTAAGAATCTCATACGCATGAACGGGCACCTTCACCACGTCGCCCTCCACCTTGAGCGGATCGCCTTCCGGCTGCTCCATCAGATTGGTGACCGTCGCTCCCGTCGCCCCCGGCGGCACATGGAACTCCGCTGTCGTCTCCTTGCCCGCCCACTCGTACACGCGGAAAATCAGCCCGTTCGCGTCCTCGGCCTTCTTGACGGCCGTCAGCACCACATTTTCCGGCGAGACCGACGCAAACGAGTGCTCCGCAGGCAGCGATCCGGCATGCGCAGTGGTCACAACCGCCTGCAGCGGGTAGTCGTACTCCCATCCATGGCGTACCGTGAGCGCATCCTTCCACGTCCCCGCGTGCGGATAGAGCCCGTAGTGAAAATGATGATGCCCCTGATCCGCATCGGGATCGGGCCATGTAGGCGAGCGCAGCAACGTAAGCCGCAGCACATTGCCCACTGCGTCGTAACCGTACTTGTCCTGGTTGAGCACGCTCAGCCCGTGCACTTTTCCATCGGGGCCAGCACCCGAGAGATCGGCCCAGCGCATGGCCGGAACCTCGAACTGCGCTTTCTCCCACGAATTGTTGCGCGTGGTCGGCCGCTCGATGGCGCCGTAGGGAATCTCGTAGGTGGCGAAGTCGCTCGTCACGGCCACCGGAAACGCGGCCTTGAGCAGCACGTGCTTCTCGTGCCAGTCGATGTCGTTCTCGATATCGATTTGGTCGCCTTCGAGGCGGATGGTCTGCACGAATTTCGAGTTCTGCCAGTGCGAAATGATACGAATTGCATCATTGCCCACCATCTCCACCGAATCCGCCCTGTCGATCGTCATGGGTGCGACATCAAGCGTCCCCGGATCGATATTCCACGCGTCGTAATCTTTCGGCGTGTCCTTGAAGAACTGGAACTGGTTGCCGCAGGAGTTTGGCGCGAGCCATTCGAATTCCGTTTTGCCCTCGCTTATGCGAGTGATGCAGCCTGAAATCTTATTCACCTCGACACGAAGACCCTCCGGGTCACTTTGCAGTACCAATTTGTCAATCAAAGGACTCGGGCGAGAGAATGCCCCTAACACGCAGCCAGGGGTTGGATCTCCCTTCTTTGGTTTCCACGCTGGGCCGACGCGATAAAGCTTGTAGCCAAGGGCCGGAACGCTTTGCGCATGAAATTCGAGTTGCACCTCGCCGGTATTCATGTCACGGCTGATGATCTGAGGATCGATCTGATTCATGTTGCTTTCGGGCTCGCACATATTCGAGATGCTGATGTCTTGCTTAGGGTCGGCGAGTTGTAGCCTCACTGTTACGTCGCCTGAGCGCTCCCAGCCGAGCGGATTGTAAACAACGATTGGTGCGGACTTTTCAACTTTCACCCGCGTGTCAATCCTCTCCGCCACCTTCTCCAGCGCCCCGCTCGAAATCTCATTCGTCGACATCCGCACCCAGTCGTAATCCTTCTGCGCATCCTTATAAATCACGCCGATCCCAGACCCCGCTGCCAGATCGTGGAACTGGTTGAACAGAACCTTCTTCCAATCCTCGGTCAGCTCGTCCGCCGGATACTTCGCGCCAAACAGCCACGCCAAAGACGAAAATTTCTCCGCATTCAGCACCTCTTCCTCGCTGTCGCGCATGTTCTTCTTGTGCATGGCCTGCGTGGTGTAAACGCCGCGATGGTACTCGAGATACATCTCCGTATCCCACGTCGGAATCGCAACCTTCCCCGCCACGGCAGCCGGCGGCTCGTAGCCCTTCGCGATCGACTGGTAGTTCCACACCTTGCTCTCCGGAGCGATCTGCTTTTCAACCGCCGAGAAAAAGCTCTGCGCGGTGCCGAACTGGTACTTCGCCAAAACCGGCTCGCCCCCATTCGCGGCAATTGCAGCCGCAGAAGGCGCGGCCCAGCGAAATCCCTCATCGAGCATTGCGCGCGTCGGCCCTCCGCCGTGATCGCCCACGCCATAGAGGTCCATCATCTCCGTCAAGCCCGGCGAACGCTGCCGCGCGGTCACCAGATCGTCGCTCAACCGCACCGGATTGAGGTTCAGATTCACATAGTCATGCGGAAAATACGCGAGCACCTTCGATCCATCCGGCGACTCCCACCAGAACAGCTTGAACGGCAGCTTGTTGGTGTCGTTCCACGTCATCTTCTGCGTCACAAAATAGTCGATGCCGCTCTTCTTATAGATCTGCGGCAACTGCCACGTGTACCCAAACGAATCGGGATTCCAGCCGATCTTCACGTCCACGCCATACGCCTGCTTGTACCAGCGCTTGCCCACCAGCAACTGCCGCACCAGCGACTCGCCGTCCGGCATATTCAGGTCGGGCTCGACCCACATGCCGCCCACAATCTCCCAACGGCCTTCTTTGACGCGCTGCTTGATCTCGTCGTTCACAGCCGGATACTTCTGCGCCAGCCACTCGTTGTAAGCCGCGGCTGATTGCGTAAAAGTGTAGTCGGGATACTCGTTCATCAACTGCAACGCCGTGCCAAAGGTGCGGTGCACCACGTCGACAGTTTCGGTCCACGGCCACAGCCACGCCGCGTCGATGTGCGCGTTGCCGTCGAGGAGGAACGTGGCGTGCTGGAGCAAAGGCCGCAGCGCCTCAAGCTGGCTCTGCGCCGACTTCAAGCTGGCATCGAACTTGGCTTGATCGTGCGCATCCAGCGCCGTCAAATCCACAGCCGCGATGGCGTTATTCAAAATGCCGGTCTTCGTGTTATCTCCGGGCGCGAGCGAGGGCAACAAGAACGCAGCAGAAAGAAACTCCTCGGCCAGGCTCTGCGGATTGGGCCGATTCTCCGGGAAATCCACGCGCAGGGTCGCGCCCTTGAACCTCTTCACATCGATGGTCTGAAGCAGTTTGACCGCAACCACCACCTTGTCGCCGGGCCGCGCATCGTCGAACAGCACCTCCGGCTCCAGGTCCTCGCCCAGGGCCACGCGGCGGCCGTTGAAGTAAATAATCTCCGGAACGGATCCGTTCGCGTCGGCCGTGAACTGGAACCAGACGCGCGCGCCGGTCAGATCGTACCCATTGAGGGTCGCGGGCAATTGAATCGTCTTGCGAAACCACACGGCGTTGGTAGAGTAACGCGCGCCCGTGGCCGCATCCTGCCAGCCGCTTTCGTCGAGGGTCACAGCTTCGCCGTGCGGCAGATCGCCCTCGTGCATCTTCCACGTGCCGGCAGGCAACTGCGACAGGCTCATCAGCCGTTCGACCACGGCGCGCGACTGGGCCGGTAGCAACGCCAGGCCCCGTCCCACTTCGCTGCCGCGTTGCCCCGCGGCTGGCGAGGCAACGAGCAACGCCCCAACAGAAAGAATCACGAGCGCAAAAATTCGGCAATGAAATCTCAAAGAAGCGTTCATGGCGGATTAACCCTCTGCCGAATTGTAGGGCATCGCACGCGGCGACGGAGCGGTCACCGGATTGCTCCCTCGCCACGCAGACATCGGGGCGGCTCGCGTATACTTCCGCGGAATAGCCCCAGTCCCAATCTCGAGGAAGGAAATCGATGGCGCTTAACAAACTACTGCACAGATCTCTGGCGCGCACCGCCGGAGTCGCGGCATGTGCCGCTCTGGTTTTTGCAGCAATGCAGCCCCGTGTCCGCGCGGCCTGGCCGCATGCCTCTCGACCGCTCGCAAAGGTCCTGCCGCGATTCACCGCGCCCGATGTGCCGGAGATGGGCCCGGCTGAGACGCCCGTGCCTCCACGCAAGCCGGAATCGCTCAAGCCCATCCCGCCCGGCCTGCCGGGCAAGGGACTCGCGCAGCACGACCTGCTCTACATCGGCGAGGGCGAAAACAAGATGTTCCTGGTCAGCCGCGGCAAGATCGTGTGGACCTATTCGACCGGCTCCGGCTGGGAATACGACGACGTGTGGATGCTTTCCAACGGCAACATTCTCTTCAGCCGCATGCAATACGTGGCCGAGATCACGCCCGACAAGAAGGTGGTGTGGCGCTACGACGCGCCGCAGGGCACCGAAATCCACACCTGCCAGCCCATCGGTCAGGACAAGGTCCTGTTTATCCAAAACGGCCTGCCGCCCAGGCTGATGGTGGTGAACATCAAAACCAACGCGGTCGAGGTGAATCATGCGTTGCCCGCCATCAGTGCGACAGGTCGCGTGCACGGGCAGTTCCGTCGCGTGCGCTACACGGCACAGGGAACCTATCTGGCCTCTTTCCTGGCAATGAACAAAGTTGTGGAATACGACAAGGACTTCAACGAGGTGTGGAGCTACGACATCAAGAGTCCCTGGGCCGCCATCCGCCTAAAGAATGGCAACACTCTGATCACCGACGAGCTCGATGTGGAGACGCGCGAGGTGAACCGAAAGGGTGAGACAGTTTGGAGCGTAAAGCCGAGCGACCTCCCTGAACCTTACCGATATTCCAACGCTCAGTCGGCCACGCGCCTGGCCAACGGCGACACCATCATCTGCTCGCGAGGCGGCAAGGCGGAAGGCCCGCAACTGGTAGAAATCACTCCGGACAAGAAGGTGGTCTGGGTGCTCCAGGATTGGATGGACCTGGGCCCGGCAACGGCCGTGCAAATTCTCGACGATCCCGGCATTCCCGAGCGTCCGGGTGATTCGCAACACTGAAGCCGCGCGCACCAGTCGGCAAAGGGTGATCGAGGCCACTGCGAGGCGGCAATAGGGTCCGACCACTGTACCGCAATGCGGTAATTCGATCCACCGTTTGGCCACGTCCCAGCGGCGTCGTGTGCTGGGTCACATCCCCCCTAACGGCCGTGCCCTCAACATGAAGGCATGGATGCAGCGACCCATCTATCGACCCTGATTTTGATTGCTCCATGTTCGCTCTTACTGGGCGCCGCGTTGCAGATTCTGGTTGGCCGGCTCTGCTCCGCCCGGGCGAAAGGCATTCTTGCCTTCCTCACCTGCGTGCCCGCCATCTTTGCCGTCATCGGCATGGCTCCCGCGGTGCGCGGCGGGCAGTCCATCGATCTGCATCTGCTGCCCTGGGACGGGCCCCTCGCCCTCGTCCTCCATGTCGACGCGCTCAGTGTCCTTTTCGCCTTCATGGGCGCCGTCATCGGCGGCTTGGTGCTGCTCTATTCCATCGGCTACATGGCGCACGACAAATCCGCCACGCGCTTCTACACCCTCATGCTGATCTTCATCGGCGGCTTCATCTCGCTGGTGTTTAGCGCCAACCTGTTCATCTTTTATCTCTGCTGGGAATTGGTCGGCCTGTGCTCGTTCGGCCTGGTCGGCTTCTGGTATACCAACCGCGAAGCCGTAAACGGCGCGCGCAAAGTGCTGTTGATGACGCACATCGCCGGCTACGGCTTGCTGGCAGGGATTATCGTGCTCTACCACCGCGCCGGCACCGCCCTGTGGACCGATCCCAGGGTGGCGTACAACTTTACCGGCGGCCTCTTCGCGCTGATGCTCGTCGCGCTGGTGGCGAAAAGCGTGCAAGTCCCGCTGCATACCTGGATTCCCGAAGCCATGGCCGCGCCCACTCCGGTGAGTGCGCTGCTGCACTCGGCTTGTTATGTTACGTCTGGCGTGTACCTGGCCGCGCGCATGCACAGCTTTGGCGCATGGCCCGCCGCGTGGGGCCAGAGCCTGATGTGGATAGGCACGGTGACCATGGCCGTGGGCGTAATGTACGCCATGGTCCAGACCGACTTGAAGCGCATGCTGGCCTTCTCCACCGTGAGCCAGATCGGCTACATGATGATGGGCATTGGCATCGGCACGCCGCTCGCCATCACCGCCGGTCTGCTGCACTGCCTCAATCACGGCTTCTTCAAGGGCGGACTTTTCCTGACCGCCGGCTCCGTGCAGCACGCCGCCGGAACCCGCGACATGAACAAGCTGGGCGGCCTCGCCGGAAAAATGCCGCAGACGACTTTGTCCTGGCTAATCGGCGTAGGCAGCATGATGGGCATTCCGCTGATGAGCGGCTTCGCAAGCAAGTGGATGCTTTATGCCGCCGCGTTGCAGGCCGGATGGGCCGTGCCCGCCATGGTCGCGTGGGCGGCGAGCCTGGGCACTGTATTCCTTGGCGTCAAGGCCACCAGCGCGGTCTTCCTGGGGCCCACTACCGAGAACACCAAGGATGCGCACGAGTCTCCGACGACGATGATCTGGGGTATGGGATTTTTGGCCGCGGGCAGCGTTGTTCTAGGTATCGCCCCGCAGTTGGCCGTCAACTACTTCCTCAATCCGATTCTCATGGCCCTCGGCATGGGCACCGGCGTGCACGTCACTTGGCTCGGCCTCTCCGCCGATGCGGGCAGCTTCTCTTCGACGGGTGGACTTGTACTGGCGCTGGTGTCGCTTGTCGTCGGAGGCGCAATTTATCTCGTTGCCTACGCCGTGCGTCCTGCATCTTCAGGCGCGGCGATGGCTGGCGCGGGTGGCGGAATCTTCACCGGCGGCGAGCCGCTCGGTGATCAGGGACGCCTCACAGCCGGCGACTTTTCCGACATTTTTCAGCAGCACTGGCATTCCTTCTTCCGCTGGACAAATGTGGATCGCATCTATCTGGGCGTCTGGCACGGTTTGCAGGCCGCCTCACGCGCGCTCGGCGTCGTTGTCTCGTGGATGGAACGCCGCGCCACGATCCTCCTGGTGGTTTTTGCCGCCGCCATCTTCGCGTTGGTGCACTGGATCGTACCCGGTGTGGTTCCAGCCCAGATTCCGGCAGTAATGCCGCTCGAACAAATGCCACTCCTCCTCATTTGTGCGGTCGGCCTTGCGGCTTTCGCGCTGGTTGTTGCTGCTCTCGCCGGCCCGGCGTCTCGTAAACACATTCCGCAATTGCTTGCGCCGTTCCTCCTTCTTATCGGCGGCCTCACCGTCATTGGGCTGCTCATCCCGCAGACGCAGATGCGCCTGGGCGCGCTGGAGCTTGCGGCTTTGCTCACGGTGGTTCTGGTTTGGCAAACGGCGCGCTCGCGAGCGGCCAAATTCGCTTACCTCGCCGTGGTGCTGCTCTCGGCCGGGTCCATGATCGCAAGCGATCTGCTCGCCGACCGCGGAGCGCTGTATGCCGCGCGCGCGTTTCTGCTCACCGGCATCGCCGTCAAACTCGCCGCCGTGCCCGTCTTCTTCTGGTTGCTCGCGCTGGCTGACGAAGTGTCTGCTCTCGTCCTCGGCATCATCATCGCCGTCGTCGACATGGCGGCCTTCGGCGAGTTTCTGCTTGGCGTGCAGACCATTCCCGCGCTGCTCACACCGCAGCCGCTCTTCTATTACGCGGCAACGCTCACCTCGCTGCTGGCTGCACTGCTGATGCTCACGCAACGCAGTCTGAAACGGCTCTTGGTCCTTTCGACAGTCGAGGATGTAGGCTTTCTGCTGCTGGGCGCAGCCTCAGCCAGCACGCTCGGACAAAACGGCGCCATCATCGCCGCTTCCTCGCACGCCCTGGCCAAAGCGCTCTTGTTTATTTGTCTCGCCGCGCCCGAGGCCGACGGCGCACTCGCAGTCGAGCCCTTAGCTCTCGCCGCGCGCTACCCGGTAAGCGCCTTCGGATTCCTCTTCGGCATGCTGGCCATGCTCGGCATTCCGCCCACGCTCGGCTTCATCGGCCGCTGGCGGCTGTATTCCTCCGCATACGAAGTCGGCTTTTGCCCGCTCACCATCTTCATCGTCTCGTCGATCCTCGCGCTCATCGCCTACACGCTCGCGCTCACGCGCAACTGGTGGGGACCTCCACCTGATCCGCCGCCGCAAGCTACGGCACACGAACCGTTCCTGATCAAAGCCGTGATTGTCGTGCTGGTGGCCGTCCTGCTCATCGCCGGAATCTGGCCTCGCGCATTGCAAATTCTAATGGGGGTGCGGCCATGAACCTCTGGAAGCGATTGATGTGCACCGCGCGCCGCAAAAGCCCCTGGCTCTTCCACATGAACTCAGGAAGTTGCAACGGCTGCGACATTGAAATTATCGCCGCACTCTCGCCGCGCTATGACGCCGAGCAGTTGGGCGTTCTGCTGCAAGGCAGCCCGCGCCACGCCGACATTCTCGTAGTCACCGGCCCCGTGACCAACAAGGCCGTCAACGCCGTGAAGACGGTCTACGACCAGGTCTGCGGACCCAAGGCTGTCGTCGCCATTGGCTCCTGCCCCGCCACCACAAACGTGTTTATCGACAGCCGCACGCTCGACGGCCCGCTCGACAAGCACCTTCCCGTCGATGTCTACGTTCCCGGCTGCCCGCCGCGGCCCGACGCCATCATCGCCGGCGTGGTCAAGGCTGCCGTGCTTCTGGCCGAACGCGGAAGCGACGCGCCGCAACCCACAGTCGCCATCGCAACCGCGGAAGAGGTGCAGCCATGAACCCTATGCTCACCGCCCTCGCCCGCCTGCTCATCTTTCCCGGCCTGCTCTTCGCCGTGCCCGCCGCCTGGTTCTTCCTTTGGGTGGAACGCAAAGCCGTCGCCCGCATGCAGGAGCGCGTCGGGCCGCCCTTCATGCAGCCCTTCTGGGACTTCACGAAGCTACTCGGCAAAAGCACTCCGCCGCGCCCCGGCATTGCCGGATTCATCATGCGCGCCTGGCCGCTGATCGCGGTTGGCTCCGCGGCGGGAGCCGTTGGGTTGCTTCCCGTTCTGCCTCTGTCCGGCGGCTTCGAAGGCGATCTGATCCTGCTGCTCGCGTTGCTCGAGCTGCCTTCGATCTGCATCATCGCCGCGGGATTCTCCTCGCGATCCATCTTTGGCGAAATCGGCTCCGCGCGCGAAGCCGCACTCAGCGTCTCCTACAACATCGTCTTCCTGCTGGCCATCGTCTCTATCGCCGCTTCGCAGCACACCTTCAGACTCGAAGCGCTTGCCGCGATGCATCCCAGCTTCCTCACCGTGCTCGGCATCATCGCGATCCTGATCTGTCTGCCGGCCAAGCTGCACATCAACCCCTTCTCGCTGCCCAATGCGGAGCAGGAGATCTACTCCGGTCCGATGACCGAGTACGCCGGCCCCGAGCTGGCCATGTGGGAACTCGCGCACGGCCTGGAGTGGGTCGCCGCCACCGGTCTTGTGGCCACGCTCGTCGCCCCTCACATCGCGCTGGCCTGGGGAACTTCCCTGCTCGCCGGCGGCATCTTCGTTGTGCTCTCAGTCGCCGTCGTGCTGCTGCTCTCAGTGCTGGCCGCTGCCACGGCGCGCCTCGCCATCGATTCCAGCGTGCGCTTCTACTGGCAATGCACGCTCATCTTCGCGGTGCTTGCCATCTCGTCCGCGCTCTTCGTGAGGTTCTGGCTATGAACATTCTCACCATGTTGTGGAAGAATCTGCGGCGCGGCTACCAAACCTTGCTTTTCCCTGCGCGGCCCAAAGTCACGGCGCGTTTTCGCGGTCTGGTCGAGTTCGATCCCGAGCTGTGCACCGGCTGCGCCGTCTGCCGCATGCGCTGCACCTCGCGCGCCATCGAGTTCAAGGCCGGCAAGG
>JARLFZ010000123.1 GCA_031296305.1 Occallatibacter sp.
TTCCGACAGAAAATAAACAGGTTGTGAAATCGCGGGAACTCATAAGCTCCACGCGATTTTGACGAAAGGAGCAGATTTCATATGCCAATTCTGGGCAACGAAATGAAGCGCCGCAAAGGTGCTGTGAAAGGGCGCGAATGCCGCAATCGTTCACTCAACACCAAGCTAACAGCTACCGAAGCTGCTGCTGTCGATGCCGCTGCGGGCACCGAAGGAAAAGCCGTTGGCGAGTGGTTGCGCGATCTGGTGTTGCGCGAACTTGGCCGTGGCACGAGTCAATTGCAATCTCTGGCGGCCATAGGAGAGATTGTGGGACTCCGGTTGCTGCTCATCAACACACTCGAACCGCTTCTGCGCGGTGACAAAATGACCGCGGATCAGTTCAAGGAGATGCTTCGCTACGTGAAGGCAAACAAGCGCAAGGCGGCGGAAGACGCTCTCGCCAGCTATGCGGAAAGGAGCACGGAATAGCTATGAACACGACGCATTGGGGACGCAAAGAAACGATTGTTACGCCGCCGCAGGCTCCCATCTATAGCTATGCGGCCATCACGCTGGCGTTGATTCTGACCGTTGTGTTTCTGCGCATCTATATGGGTGTCTTCATGCCACCACTCGAACGCTACGACCTCTGGCCGTACATTGAGTCCGGCGCACTGACCGGATTGAAGCAGACCGGCCAGTACCAGCTTCTCGACGTTTCGGACGACCATCTCCATGCGCATCCTGCCGCCGCTGCCGATGTGGAGCCGGGCGTGACGACGATTGAATTTGCACGTCCGTTGCCGCTTCAACTAACCGTGAGCGCCCGCGCCGCCGGGCTTGTTTACCTCTATCGCGGACCGAAGACCAGCTACCGGAATGGTCCACTTCATGCCTACCTTCAGCAGTTCGTCTATGGCGGACACAGTGTTGCCGGAGTCTTCCGCTGGCCACTGCTCGCCGGGCTTGCCGTGCTGTTGGGCGTACTCCCGCTTGCCGCGCGCAAAGATGTGGAGCGGTTCCGGGAAATGAAGTACGGCCGCTTGCTCAAAGGCCCGGTTCGCGTCACGCCTGCCGGATTCAATCGCGCTGTCAAGGGCGATGGAGTTGGCTTCAGAACCATCGAATCGAAGAAGCTCATGCGCATACCCCGCCTTGCCGAAGGACAGCACATCGAGTTGATGGGCGACACAGGCGCGGGCAAGACCCGGCTCATTATGCAGATACTCATGCAGATCAAAGAGCGGGGTCATTCGGCCATCGTCTACGATCCGGCCTGCGAATTCGTTCAACGATTCTATGACAGCAAAAACGGCGACCTTATTCTGAATCCGCTGGACGCCCGCTGCCCATACTGGGGGCCATCGGAGGAGTTGCGCCGCCGCGCCGAGGCCAAGGCGATTGCAGCCTCGCTCTACCAGCCGACGACGGACAAAAAAGGCGAGTTCTTTACCGAGACGCCTCAAAAAATCTTCGCCCATCTGCTGACCTTCGGCCCGTCGCCGCAAGAGCTTGTTGAGTGGATGGCCAACCCCGACGAGATCGACCGCCGCGTCCAAAATACCGAGATGGCGACGATGATCGCCAAGGGCGCGCAGCAGCAGCGCAACGGCGTATTGGCCTCGCTCGGCCTGATCGCCGACAGCCTGCGGATGCTGCCACACAAAGACAAAACGCGGAATCATTGGAGCGCCACCGATTGGTCTGAGAACCGGAAGGGGTGGATCTTTCTGACCTCGAAACCCAGCGAGCGCGAGGCATTGCGCCCGCTGCACAGCCTGTGGATTGATCTGCTGGTTTTGCGCCTCTTGAATGAGCCGAAGGAAGGCCAGCATCCAGTCTGGTTTGTGCTGGACGAGTTGGCCAGCTTGCAGCGCCTGCCGCAACTCCACACGGCCATCACCGAGAACCGCAAATCGAAAAATCCGATTGTGCTGGGCTTCCAGGGGAAGGCGCAGCTTGAGTACATCTACGGCCACATGGCCGAGGTCATGCTCTCGCAGCCGGCCACGAAAATCTTCCTCAAGACCACCGAACCAAAGGCCGCCGAGTGGGTATCGAGCGCCATCGGCAAAGTGGAGATTGAACGATTGCGGCAGACGCATTTCGATGGCAGCCGCACGGGGAAAAACTTCACGCTGGAGCGCCAGGTCGAGCCACTGGTGATGGACTCGGAAATCTCCGGCTTGCCCGACCGGCACGCCTTTCTGAAGCTCGGCAACTACGTTGCCTGCTTCTCATTTGCCTACCACGACATCCCGGCAACGCAGCCATCTTTTGTTCCGCGCCCGTTGGACGACGATGAACTCGGTTTCGACCCGAAGACGCTTGCAAAAAAGCAGGCGGAGCCGGAGACCATCGAAGAAAGCGCCGAAGCCATCCAGAGCGGCTTTTCATTGGGAGACTGAGCCATGTTGAAAATCTCGAAAGCCCTTTCCGCAGGCAAGCTCGAAAACTACCACAAGCAGGAATTCACTTCGCCGGACCAGAGCTACTGGAGCCAGGGGCAAACCGTGCAGGGCGAGTGGCAAGGACAGCTTGCCGAAAAATACGGCCTCGCTGGAGCGGTTGGCAGCGAGGAGTTTCACCGCCTCTCGGATGGCCAGCACCCGCAGACTGGCGAGCAACTTGTTCAGCATCGGCAGTCCTTTGAGTATCAAGGAGCAGACGGCAAAACAGTCAAATCCGTTGAGCATCGCGCCGGATGGGATGCGACCTTCAGTGCGCCGAAGTCCGTTTCGCTGACCGCCCTTGTTGGCGGCGATACCCGGGTCCGCGAGGCTCACCGCATGGCAGTAACGACTGCTCTCGGCGAATTGGAACGGTACACACAGGCGCGGCTCGGTGGCAATCATCCCGCAGAGTCCACCGGCCAATTCATCGTCGCGAAATTCGAGCACGACACATCGCGTCCCGTCGATGGCTACGCCGCGCCGCAGCTTCACACTCATGCCGTTATCTTCAATGTCACTGAGCGCGCGGACGGAACCACGCGGGCGCTCCAAGAGCGCGGTTTTTTCGAGTCGCAGCAGTTCGCCACTGCCGTCTATCAATCGGAGTTGACCTTTCGGTTGCATGAACTTGGCTACGATATCGCGCCCGGCAGGAGCGGCGCGCCGGAAATCAAAGGCTACTCGCAGGAGTATCTCGACGCTTCGAGCCAGCGCCAGAACCAGATCCTTGCGCACATGCAGCAGAATGGTCTCTCCGGCTACAAGGCTGCGGAAATCGCCGCCCATGCAACTCGCGACAAGAAGCAGATTCAGTCGCCTGCCGAAGTGCTGGCGGCGCATCGCAATCTGGCGACCGAGTTCGGCAATCAACCGGATCGCATTGTGGCCGAGGCCCGCGAGCGCGTTCAAAAGAAATCCGCCGAACGCGCTCCCGAGAAAGCGCAGAAGGCCGCGCAAGAAGCAGTGACCTTTGCACGCGAACGTAGCTTCGAGCGCGAAGCTGTCACCGACGAGCGCGCCCTCTTTCGCGATGCCTTGCGGCGCGGAATGGGCGAAACAACCTACGCGCAGGTTCGCACCAGCGTGGAGGCGAGACTGGCCTCCGGCGAGTTTCAGCTTGTCACCGCGCCGAAGCACGGTTCCGCGCGGCAGTTCACCACAGCGGAAACCATCCAGGCTGAGAAGGAAATCCTGCGGCAAATGCGCCAAGGGCAAGGACGGACCGAACAGATCATGCCTGTTCAGCAGGCCGTGGCGCACACGGCTCAATACCCGATTCTCAATTCCTCGCAACGCTCGGCGGCGGAAGAGATTCTTACCTCGCGCGACAGAATTCAGGGCCTACAAGGCAGCGCCGGCGTGGGCAAAACCACCGCACTCAAAACCGTGCGTGAGGCCGCCGAACAGCGCGGGATGATTGTCGAGGGCTTTGCCCCGACCTCGCGCGCCGCGCAACAGCTCCGCGATGCCGTCATCAATGCTGATACACTGCAAGGCTTCCTCGCCCGGCATAAGCAGCCGACACCGGAACGCCACCTATATATGGTGGATGAATCGAGTCTGGCGAGCACCAAACAGGTGCGCGATTTCCTCGCCAAACTCGACCCCGGCGACCGAGTTCTCTTCATCGGCGACACGCGCCAGCATCAGGGCGTCGAAGCCGGGAAACCCTTTGAGCAGTTGGTCGATGCCGGAATGAACACGGCGCGACTTGATCAGATTGTCCGCCAGAAAGACCCAGAGTTGCTGCGCGCCGTCGAGCATCTATCGCGCGGCGAAGTTGCCGAAGGCGTCGCGCTTCTCGAACAGCAGGGCCGTGTCACGGAGATTGCCGATCCCGAGAAGCGCATTGCCTCGATTGCCCGCAACTATGCCGACAATCCCGTCAACACCATCATCGTTTCCCCCGACAATGCTTCGCGCCGAACGATCAATCAGGCGGTTCGCTCGGAGTTGCAGGAACGCGGCATCGTCGAATCCGAAAACCACTCCATGCGCGTGCTGGCCTCGCGTTCCGATATGACCGGCGCTGACCGCGCCTGGGCCGCGCGCTATGAGGTTGGCGACGTGCTCCACTACCAGCGTGGCAGCAAGACTCTCGGCATCGAGCAGCGTAGCTACGCGCGAGTGATTTCGACCGATCCAAAATCGAATCTACTGACCGTCGAGAAGCCGGATGGCCAACAGGTCACCTACGATCCGGCCCGGCTGCACGGTATCTCTGCATACCGCGAGATCGAACGCGATTTTGCTGTTGGCGACCGCTTGCAATTCACCGCGCCGAATCGTGAACTAGGCGTCGCCAACCGCGATCTCGGAACTATTCAGCAGATCGGCGAGAACGGCGCAATGACCGTCCGCATGGACGGCGGCAAAGACAAGGCGGTCACATTCGATCCGGCAGAAATGCGGCACTTCGATCATGGCTACGCCGTGACCTCGCACAGTTCGCAGGGACTCACCTCAGAGCGCGTCCTGGTCAACATGGACACCAATGTTCACCCGGAACTCATCAACACCCGCTTTGCCTACGTTTCTGTTTCGCGCGCATCGCAGGATGCGCAAATCTTCACTAACAATCTCGCCCAACTCGCCCCGCAACTCAGCACAGACATTTCCAAAACCTCCGCACTCAAGATCGGCCAAAGCGCGCTATTGGCCCCTGAGATTGCCTTGACCTGATTTTTCAGACGACGTCTGAAAAATTTGAATCAGCGCACCAAAATTCAGCCAATTCTCCAGACGGTGTCTGGACAATCTGAATTCGCCAGACGCGTCTGGCGAATTCTCTCGACACTATCGAGAGAATTCAGAGTCCATTAACCATCATCTATTGAGCAGGATACGGAATAGCACCCAACACCACTCAATAGTCATACTTGACATATTTGTCATGCTAGGCTATTTTGCCTAGAGAAGGGCTTTCTGTATGCCAATCATTCCTCCCTTCGACAGCGACGGCCTTTTGCCGCCCGGAGACTATGAGCTTTCCTTCGATGAACTGCGCAAATCGGGGCTCGTTCGCGGCAGCGGAAAGCAGAACCCCGATCCGACTTGGGATGCCGCCTGGCGCGAGCAACTTGTCGGCGGATTGGAGATTCTCGCCCGCCAGCTTTGGCAGGTTGGCATCCGCGAAATCTTTGCCGACGGTTCGTTCGTGGAGGACAAGGACCATCCCAACGACATCGACGGATACTTCGTGTGCGACCTGAAATCGCTCGCGTCGGGCGCGCTGACGCAACAGCTCAATCGCCTCGATCCGTACAAGGTATGGACCTGGGACCCGGCCTCACGCAGACCTTACCGAGGATATCCCAAGCGCCAGCTTCCCATGTGGCATCGCTATCGGGTCGAGCTATATCCACACGTGCCCGGACTTGGCTTCGGCAGCGGCATCCGCGACAAGTTCGGCCACGAACTTGAGTTTCCTTCCGCCTTCCGCCAGTCGCGCCGGGACGGCAAGCCGCGGGGCATCGTAAAGATCAAATATGGGGGACCGTCATGATTCGCAACGAAGCTGAATACCAACTCGCATCCACTCGTCTTGAGGAAGAGCGCGGACGGCTCGCCGAGCATCGGGACCGGCTCAAAGCCACCGGCCTTTCCGACGACGAGATCAAGCGCGTCATCGATCCCATCGAGTCCTTCCACCTGCAACTGAAAGAGGAAGTGGAGAGCTACGAGCGGCTGAAGCGGGGCGAATTCGATGAGTTGGAGAACCTTCGCGGACTCGGCCAGATGCTGATTTCGCTGCGCATTGCCCAGGGAATCTCGCAGCGCGATCTGGCCAAGCGGCTCGGCGTACACGAATCGCAAGTCTCGCGCGACGAGCGTAACGAATACTTTGGCATCACACTTGAGCGCACGATCCGTATACTGGACGCGCTCAATGTTCGACTGCGCACAAAAGTGGAAATTGAACCCGACAAGCAGGAAATGGCTGTCGCTTGATTGACGAGAAGGTACTCTGTATCTAACTGCGTTCTCCAGGAGCTATCCAGGTAATTTGCCTAGAAGTCCCCTATAGGCGCTTGTGAACCTGCTGCTGAATAGCCTCTTCACCGACGCTGAGTTAGTCTCTGGCTCTGTTGTCTGTCGGCCACACTGCGGCGAAGGTTCTCGATGAACTCATTTGAAGGATCGAGTTCAGATATCTTTTCCAGAGCGTTCTCCGCCTCTTTCAATTCGACAGAAGCAATTGCAGGATAATCCAGGCGGTTCTCATCGAACAGTCCGCACTGCACCTGCACAAGCAACCCCAAGTTTGGAATCACGTTGCGCGATGCTGCGATCTCTGACTTCAACAGTTGCTTACTGGCAGCGAGGTCCTTTTTAAGAAATGCAATCCTCGCCTTCGTATGCGTAAGGAGGGCGCGGTCAGAGGGCGTGCGGGCCTTCTTTTCGAGGTCCGGCAAGAGTTCTTCAGCTTTTTCCCATTCGTCTATTTCCAGATATGCTGCCGCCAAGGAGTTAGCCGGGCTAAAGAGATCGGGGTCCAACTCCATGGCGCTGATGAAGTAGTTGATCGCAAGATGAGGCTTTCGCTGCTTGATCAGAATTACCCCGAGGCGATTCTGCAACCGATCATTAAGGGGGTCACGAACTGCTGCCAATTCGGCGGAACTGAAGGCCGCGTCTAATTGCCCCATGTTTTCAAGTATTCGAGATTCGAGATCGAGTACGAACGGATTCTCGGACTCGATTCCCTTTGCTCTCGCAAGGAACTCAAGGGCTTCTTCGTTCCGATTCAACCTGTGGAGGCACTCTGCAGCATCCCGCAGCGACGCGGAATGTTCCCGTCGGGCGATGATTCCTGTGAACATCTGAAGCGCTTGCGACCAATGCCGCTGTTTGAGCTGGCTCCATCCCATTGCATGCAAAACTCCGACATCGAGCGGGCGTTCTTCCAACATCTTTGAGAGTATCCGTTCGGCCTCTTCCCATTTCTCCTGTCGAATTCGAATCCGAGCGCGATAGAGCCTCATTCTCCAGCTTTTAGGATCTGCATCAAGCACGAGCGAACTATATTGATCGGCAAGCGGATAATCTCTGCGGTTGTAGAGCGTAATTGCCGTTGCCTCAAGCTCGCCTGAGAGGTCGCGACGCAGTGCAGTGGCCTTATCGATTTCGCCTGCTAGCGCATATGACCTAAAGGCCACTTGCAACAGCGAGGCGTATTCCGCTGAGGATTTCGCCAAGCGGTCCAGACGAGCCAGCAGAGCTTCGGCTAGAGCGGTGGACTTCTTTCGATAATCGCTGCGATGCAGTCGATGCCAGTAGAAGTCCCGAAAAAGCGGGTGGGTCTCGATCGTGCTTTCGGCTACGATGAGTCCGGCGCTCGCGCATTGCGCAACGGCTTGCTGAAAGGCATCTTCTGATGAACTGGTCGCCGCGAGGACTGATGCTGGCAAGTCGATACCCGCTAAAGCGAGTGTTTCCATTAGTTCTTCAGCCGCCGGGGTGAGTTTGAGGTCCTGAAGGAGGACCCTTGCGAGGTCTCTTCGGAGAGCCACAAGCTCGCTGGGATATTGCTCAAGAAAATCCACGCTGTGATCGCCTAATAATCCCGCCACTAGGCGGGCGGCCATTGGGTGCCCAAACAACTTAGGAGCAATGCGACTGGCGTCTTCCGGCGCGAGTTCTTTGTCGTAGATTGCGTAGTACCAATTTCTTACCAACGCGCCGACGTGCTCGTCCTTTAGACCGGCAATGCGGAATAGCATTAGCCGCTTAAGAATCAAAGGATCCAGCGTAGGGCGCCTGGTTGAGGAAAGGAAAACGGGGCGGCTTGTCAGCGATGCGAGATCCCCGATGATCGATAGCATTGTTGGCAGAGGCCCCTGCGGTTGTCCCTCCTCGTCAAACCAGTGCTGAACATTTGAAAGAACCAGCAATTGCCCATTCTTTGACAGCATTTCGACGCAGAGGCGGATTTCCTGCTCTAACTGCTCTTGATCCAACGACTCAGGAAGAACTTCGTGTTTCACTGCTGCAAATAAAGCCAGAGCAAGCTCTACGAATCCTGTCCCTTGGCTGACATCTACCTGAACAATACTGGCCCCTTCAAATATTCGCTTAAGAGCTTCTTGGATGACTGAGCTCTTGCCGACGCCGGTGAAACCGAAGGCCCAAATCGCCCGGAAGTCGGGGTCATCAACAGCTGCTTCGATCTTGGCAATTTCATCATGGCGGTTTACAAATCTTGACCTCACAGATCCAACAGGCTCTCGGAGAAGTGGCTTCAGCTTCTGCAAAATCTCTACAATGGGCGAAGATGAGCCAACTACTGAGAAGACATGGAACGGTTGTAGGTACAGAGGAAGTGGTGTGTCATCTAGCATTATGACTCGAAGTCTTATGGCTTTTTTGCGGAGAGCCTGTATAAACGCCATGTTAATCTCGATTCGGACCCATTCGCTCATCGAAGCGGCTTTGCTCCAGAACAGTACGAAATCGGTAGACAGTCGAATTCCGTCGGCGATCTTCTCAAGAAATAGGTTTCCCCATTCGATTTCGGCCCTATCAAGCCAAGTCGAGTCTGCCTCAAGCTCGCTATGGACACCGACCACAATGGCCTTGTCCGCTGATGAATGACTCAGGAATGCACGCATAAAGTTCTCCCCGAATGCCTACCAGTATAATTCGGCTACAAGACGCGCCCGGTCCTGCCGATTTTCAGTCTGCGCGGAAGACTATGCCTCTCTTTCATAGTAACAACCTGCCTTATCCAGCCCGGTTGGGGCCGTAGAATTCGTAGCAGGTTGGTTCCTTCTATTTCACTTTGCTCTCTCGGGTGTACGGCCCAGCACGATCCTGCCATGCACGGTACGATTCTTTTCCGTTCAGGGCGCATCTCGAATTGCACGCAGCCAAACTCTGCGATCAACAGACGAGATGATTCTTTTGCGGGAAGGCGGCTCCGCCCCTTCCCCCGCTGCGACCGCTGGTGAAACAGGCGTTCTCCGCTTCCCATCCATACGGGGCCGTTCCCGCCCCGTAACGCCCCACCCTGAAAAGCCAAGCGGTGCAGCCTTCGGCTGGACCACCGGTTCGACATTCATTTCCCGGCGAACTCTAGGCTCCGTTCGGCTCCTTCTGTCAACTCC
>JARLFZ010000124.1 GCA_031296305.1 Occallatibacter sp.
ATAAATCCGTGCCCTTTCAAAACGAGCCTCTCGATTTAGTTTTTCAGCAGCCTGTAAAGTCGTGCCCTTTCGCGGCACCATTTATGCAACCAGTTCTATGCTCTGTCAACGCGGGAGATCGAGCTTACACTGCCGGCGTCAACGACACGGCTATCCCGGATCCACGAGCGGATGCTGATTGCGTAGATTGCAATGCAGAATATATTCGCGGGGATAAACCCCATTTGGTGCGTTTCAAAACCAATGAGGCAGATGAGCAGACTGTTCGCCCCTGCAAGAACAAAACCGGCCCATGCCTTTCTTGCGATCAGAATGGTTGATAGAACAGTAAGAATGCACGACAAATAATCCAGCCTGAACATCGGAGCCCTGAAGACCTCTGTCTCCACTATGGAGCAGATTGTACGAAAACCTAGTGATTTGTCTCACGCCGGATTCTGTGGGTCCGTAGGGAAGTGGCGAAGCCCTTTCCGCTCACCAGCTTGTACACTGACGATGATGATTTCGTATTCCCGCAAACTGCATCCATTCCCGGCAGCCGCCGCGCTCGCCGCCCTTTTACTGGGGGCGCTTCCCGGATCGCTCCGCGGACAACAAGCCGCGCCACCATCCCCCGCCGCCGAGTTGGCGCAGGTCCCGCTTCCCGAGCCGGCCGTCGAAGCTTTGCCGCTGCCCGAAGACCGCGGCGCTGCGGACCTGGAACAAACTCTCAAGCGCGTCGGCACGACGGCCAGCGTTCTCATCATCGTGCCCCACCCCGACGACGAAGACGGCGCGTTGATGACCTATCTCGCGCGCGGTCTCGGAGTGCGCGTCACGGTGCTCACGCTTACGCGCGGCGAGGGCGGGCTCAATGCCATGTCGGCCGAGAGCAACGATGCGCTGGGCTTGATACGCACCAGCGAATTGCTCAAGGCCGACGAATACTACGGCGCACAGGAGCTTTGGGGCACCGAGGCGGACTTCGGCTTCTCCAAAACGCAGGCAGAGTCCTTTGCCAAGTGGGGCCACGACCGCGTTCTCTACGATGCCGTGCTGGCGATACGGAAAGTGCGGCCGCAGATCCTGCTTTCGACCTTTGTCGGCGGGCTCACCGACGGCCACGGGCAGCACCAGGTGGCCGGCGAGATCATGCAGGAAGCCTTCAAGGTTGCCGGCGACCCCAAAGTTTTTCCCGAGCAGCTCAAGAATGGCTTAGAGCCCTGGCAGCCGTTGGCTGTCTATTCGCGGGAACCGTTTGCGCGCATTGAAAACGGCCAGATGTTCGACTATGCCACCGGCAAGCTGGCGCCGGCGCGCTTCAAGAACTATGTCACCGGCGAGTGGATCGAAGGTGCTCCCAAAGCCGACGTGACAATTCCTGTTGGTACATGGGACCCGGTGCTTGGCCGCACCTATGTGCAAATTGCGCGCGAAGGCTGGGGCAAGCAGCTATCGCAGAACGGCGGCGCGAATCCTGCGCTGAGCGCGTCAGACTCTTCGAGCTATCACCTGTGGGCGGTTGTGCCCTCCTCGGCAGTCGCTAACGCAAGCGCGAGCAACATCAGCCTTTTCCAGAACGGCAAGGTCGACATCGATACCAGCATCGCCGGCCTGGCGCGGCTCGCCGGTACCGCCCCGCCCGCGTGGCTTGGCGATGGCCTGAAGAAAATCCAATCCGACTTCGACGCCTTCATGGCTGACTGCAGCAATCAGGGCGGCGTCGACGGCGCGCACAAACTTGTTCCCATCTATCGCGAGGCCCTCGATCTCTATGCGCACATCAAGGCGAGCGACTTGAGCGCCCAGACAAAGTCCGATCTCGCGTTCGAGCTGGGCGAGAAAATCAACCAGTTCCAAATCGCGTTGAAGGATCTGCTCGGTCTTGACTTTGTCGCGTTCACGGCTGGCGATGGCGGGCAGGGCGGTCCGGGCCGCGGCGCTTCGGCAGACGAATCCGCGCGCAGCGTGTATCCCGGAGAAGACTTCGGCGTTCGCGTGCACACCTTCAGCGCCACTGGTAGCGCGCATCTCTCCAAAACCTGGTTTGAAACCGCTTCTAACGCATCATGGGGAAAGGGCGAGACCGCCGGCGCACCCAGCAGCTCAGAATCAGCCAACGCGCTCTTTCATCTGCACGTCCCCGACGACGTGCAATCCACCGCGCCCTATTTCACGCGGCCTACCACCGAGCAGCCCTACTACGACGTTTCGAATGAAGCCTGGCGCGAGCGCTCCTTCGCGGCTTATCCGCTCAGCGCGTGGGCCGAGTTCAGCTTCGACGGCGTTCCCATCCGTCTCGGCATGGTGGTGCAAACTCTGGCGCACATCACCGGCGTCGGCGGGGTCTACCAGCCCCTTGTTGTCACGCCCGCAGTCGGCGTGCGCGTGGAGCCTGAAGCGCGACTTCTGCCCGTCGATGGCTCGCCACTGCCCGTGCGGGTGACCGTCCACGCCGAGCACGCCGCCGACGGAATGGTGAATCTGAAACTGCCGCAAGGCTGGCGTTGCGAGCCTGCGGAGCAATCCTTTCATCTCAAGAGCGCGGGCAACACTGAGCCGCTGGTGTTTTCGGTCTCTCCCGCGGGCGACGTGGCGGCGCGCGCCTACAGCATTCAAGCTGTCGCGCACGTCGATGGCGAAGACTACACCACTGGCTGGCAGAGCATTGGATACACCGGTTTGCGGCCCTATAACCAATACCTGACGGCCGAGCTGCGCACACGCAAAGTCGATGTGAAGGTCGCGCCCGGTCTCCGCGTGGGCTACGTGATGGGCACCGGCGACACTGTCCCCGAAGCCATTGAGGCGCTGGGCATCACTCCGCATCTCCTCACCAATGACGAGCTCGCCACTGCCGATCTCTCGCAGTGGAACGTGATCGTCGTCGGTGATCGCGCCTACTCCGTGCGCCCCCAGCTTGCTGCCGCAGAGCCGCGCCTCGAAGCCTTTGTCGAGCGCGGCGGAACGCTGCTGGTGCTGTACCAGACCAACAACTTTCCTGCGCCGCTGCCACTGGCCATGAGAGGCATTGGCGAACGCGTCGTGGATGAGCAGGCGCCCGTGAAGCTGCTCGATCCGGCCAACTCGCTTCTCAGCTCACCCAACCGAATTACCGCGGCCGATTTCGACGGGTGGTTCGAAGAACGCGGCCACGGCTTCCTCGATCACTGGGATGCCGGCTACACCGCGCTCACTGAAACCGCTGACCCCGGCCAGGACCCGCAACCCGGCGGCTTGCTGGTCGAGCATCGTGGCAAAGGCACCTATATTTATGTAGCCTTCGCGCTTCACCGGCAATTTCCTGAGCTGGTGCCGGGCGCATTTCGCCTGTTCGCCAATCTGCTCAGCGCCGGTGCGCCCTCGGCAAGCGCTTCTTCGGCTTCACAGCCTTCGCAACCCTAGAGGCTGTTTTATCAATGGCCAACGTGTCGGGGTTGTCGTCCCTCAGAGGACTGCCATGAAAAACGGCGTCGCGTTTTTTAATAATGCATAAATTTTTCTAACTTCCGTCTGTCGCGCGCAGATCGATAACTTGAATGTGAAATCTGCGTGAATTCGTCAAATTTTCATCGAACTCTGCGAGTCTTGGATGCGGAACGATAGGCAGGAATTCCGCTGTCGCGAAATTTGTGCCCTCGTGCCTCATCGTCGTGTTGTTTCGCGCCGGTGAGGATAATGCAGATTTTTCCGATTCATCGATGTGTCCGCAATGCTGAAGATGGGTGCGAGACGAGTGCACGCGGGCACGGCCACAATTCCGGAACCATTCCAAACGAACAGAGAGGCCCAAATGAAACGCACACTCTACGCGGCTGCCGCGGCCATTCTGGCAGCCAGTCTCGTTGTTGCCCACGCTCAAACCAGCAGCACTTCGGCGCCGGCGAAAAAGCACGTGCCCGCGAAGAAGGCCGTCAAGCCGTCCGAACCTTCGGTTGCAGACCAGATTCAGGCTCTGCGCACCGAATTCCAGACCCAGATCGACAGCCTGAGGAGCGATCTGACCGCCAAGGATGCGCAACTTCGTCAGGCGCAGCAGGATGCCGCCGATGCTCACGCCGCGGCCAACAAGGCTGAAGCCGACGCCCAGGCGCAGCAGCAGGCAGTCGGAGACAATGCGACGGCCGTCACCACGCTGCAATCCACGGTAAGCGATCTGAAGACCAACCAGCTTTCGATCGCCACCACGGTATCTGACGAAACCACTACGCTCAAGAAGGCCATCGGCAGCCCCGATGCGATCAACTACAAGGGCGTGACCATTTCGCCCGCGGGCAGCTTCATTGAAGCCGCAACGGTTTGGCGTCAGGGCGCGACCGGCGATGACATCAACACCGGCGCCAGCAGCGTTCCGTTGCAGAATGCCGACGGCGCGGGAATGAGCGAGTTTTTCGGCAGCGCTCGTCAGTCGCGTATTGCGATGAAGTTTTCGGGCAAGATTGCCAGCATGACCATGACCGGCTACTACGAGGCGGACTGGCTGAGCTCCGGCACAACCTCGAACAACAATCAATCGAACAGCTATACCATGCGCCAGCGCGAACTCTGGGCCGACGCCAAGACCCCCAGTGGCTGGGATTTCTCCGGCGGCACCGGTTGGTCGCTGGCTGCGGAAACTGCCTCGGGCCTGACCCGCGGAACCCAGACTCTGCCGTCTACCATCGACGCCCAGTACGATGCGGGCTTTGTTTGGGCACGCCAGGAAAGCTTCCGTGTGGTCAAGAACATCGGAACCAAGACGTGGGTTGGCATGTCGGTTGAGAACCCTCAACTCCTCAATGCGGGCGGATCGGGCTTGCCCACCAATTACCTTATCGGTTCCACCGGTACGGGTGGCGGACTTTACGACAATCAGGCCAACTACTCCTTCAATATGGCGCCGGATCTGATTGCCAAGATTGCTGTCGAGCCGGGCTGGGGCCACTGGGAAGCCTTCGGCATCGGCCGCTTCTACCGCGACCGTATTTATCCCACCACCGGCTCCCCGTACAACGATATGGAACCGGCCGGCGGCATCGGCGGCGGCTTCCGCGGCCCATTCGCCAACAAGAAGCTCACCATCGGCCTCAAGGGCCTCTACGGCATTGGCGTCGGCCGTTATGGCAACTCGACCATTGCCGATGTAACGGTTCGTCCCACCGGCATATTGGACCCCCTCAAGGCCTTCTCCGCGCTCAGCACGGTGGAAGCGAATCCCACGCCGCGCCTGAACGTCTACCTCAACTATGGCGGCGACTATATCTATCGCGATTTCGTAGTCAGTGGCACCAACTCCAACGGCAACACCTATACCGGTTACGGTGTTGGCGGCCCCGGCATCGTCATCGCCAACGCTCCTGCTATGTCCGGCTGCTTGATCGAAACCGCTCCCGCTTCCGCTTCCGCGGGCGCTGCGGGCTCCAACCAGACCGCTCCCGCGAGCTGCTCCGGCAACACCAAGGACGTGCAGGAGTTCGTTGCAGGCTACTGGTACAACCTCTACAACGGTCCCAAGGGCCGCCTGCGCCAGGGCATCACGTATGAAAACATCCGCCGCGATGTCTGGTCCGGCAACGGCGGCACGGCCAACCCCGGCGGCGGCGCACACGGCGACGACAACATGTTCTTCACATCGTTCCGCTATTACCTGCCGTAAACCCCGGTTTTCGGTCACGGGCAAAAAGCATGGGGCAATCCGCATCGCGGATTGCCCCATTTTCTTTCAACTCGGCACGACAGGCGGGTGCCCCGGTCCCTCGTTCGCCGTGGCGCGGGACCGGAGACAGCGCGTTGTATTTTTTGCTTGCAACGCAAACTCACTTTGCAGTATAAAGTGAACATGAATGCGATCCGTCGCACCCTCGCCACCCTGGAAGTTGTGTTGATTCTCCCCGCCTCGCTCTTTATGGCGGCGCTGCTCGTGCGCAGTGTGCAGCCGCAACAGTTCGAGCCGGCCCACACGGCGCAGTTGATCGTCGACTGGTACGCCGCGCGAACTCATGTGGGACTTTGGCTGTTCCTCATGGCGCTTCCGCTGGCTGCGCTCACGATCGGCTGCGTGACCCTCTTGCGAAGCTTGCGCTCCGATCCCGTCCTGCGTCAGGCGATGCACGAATGTGCCGGAGCAATCCGCCGGCATTTCGCCGTGATGGTTGTCGCACTGGCTACTGCCGCCTCGGCTGTCATCCTGGGCATTGTGGCGCTACACGCGATCACGGGTTGACGCACAAGAAAAAAGGGCAGCCCATGCGGACCGCCCTCTTTCGTCTTCGCTGACTCGCCGGCTTGCTACTCGGCTGCTTCAACTGCCTTGGTTTGCGCCACGGTCCAGTCAGGCGCGCCGACTTTGAAGCGCGCAAAGCGCCGCACCGTGATGTTCTCGCCCAGCTTGCCCACCTTCTGCGCAATCAGTTCTTTGATGCTGATGGCCTGGTCCTTGATGAAGGGCTGCTCGAGCAGGCAAACTTCCTCGTAGAATTTTGCCATCTTGCCTTCCACGATCTTCTCGATCACGGGAGCCGGCTTGCCCGTCGCCGCGGCTTGTGCGCGATAGACATCCTTCTCGCGCTCCATGTCCTCAGGGGTCACGTCCTCGGGCTTCACATAGCGCGGATCGCTGGCCGCAATGTGCATCGCCACGTCCTTCAGCAACTCCTGAAAGTCGTCGGTCTTGGCCACAAAGTCGCTCTCGCAGTTCAGTTCCAGCAGCACGGCAATCTTGCCGCCGGCGTGAACATAGGAGCCCACCGCGCCCTCATTGGTCACACGCGCGGCCTTCTTCTGGGCCGACGCCATGCCACGCTTGCGCAGCACAATCACTGCGGCTTCCTGGTCGCCGTTCGCTTCCTGCAGAGCTTTAAGGCAATCGCCCATCGGCGCGCCCGTCGCTTCGCGCAGTGCCTTCACCTGTTTCGCATCAATCTTTTCGCTCACTGTCGTCATCTCTCTTTGTTTTCCCCGGCCGCAGCCGGCCCCGCGCACGCGTCGCGGATATGAATTCACTATCGAACTTTACGCCGGTCATGTTTCCGGCATAAGAAAAGCGTGGCCGACCATCGAAGCGGCCACGCTCCACTCAGTGTGCGCATGGTCTCGCGCAGCAATTCACTAAACTCCGGCTTCGGCTGCCTCGACTTCATCCGCCAAAACCGCCACCGCCGCAGGCGCCTTGCGAATGCCGCCGCCCAGCGCCGCTTCCAGATCGACCTCTTCAACCGGCGCGACTTCCTCTGCCGCTTCGCCGCTCTCTTCAGCAGCAACCGCAACAGCCTCTTCCTGGAAGGCCTTGTCGCCCAGCATGTTCACGCCCTCGGCCGCCGAATCGGCAATCTTCGAGGTGAAAAGGCGAATGGCGCGCAATGCGTCGTCGTTGCCCGGAATCACGTAATCCACCACCGTGGGATCGCAGTTGGTATCCACCACCGCGACCACGGGTATGCCCAGCTTGCGCGCTTCCTTCACCGCAATGGTCTCGTTATTCGAGTCCACGATGAACAGTGCGTCGGGCAGCCGCTTCATGCTCTTGATACCGGCCAGATTGGCCTGCAAATGCTTGCGCTCCCGTTCCAGGCGAATCACTTCTTTCTTGGTCAGCAGTTCGTAGCGGCCGTCGGTGGCCATTTCATCCAGTTCCTGGAGGCGCTTGACGCTCTTCTGCACCGTAACCCAGTTGGTGAGCAGCCCACCCAGCCAGCGCTGGTTAATGTAGGGCATGCCTGCGCGCGTGGCTTCTTCTGCAATCGCATCCTGCGCCTGGCGCTTGGTGCCGACAAACAGAATCGTCTTGCCGCTGCCGCACAGCTCAACCACAAATTTCGACGCATCCTTGAACAGCTTGAGCGTCTTCTGCAGGTCGATAATGTAAATTCCATTGCGCTCGCCGAAGATGTATTCCTTCATCTTGGGATTCCAGCGCTTGGTTTGATGCCCGAAGTGAACACCCGCTTCGAGCAGTTCCTTCATGGTGATGGTGGCCAATTGTCCTCCTTTGTGGACTGCATCCGGACGGATCCAACCGTGGCCCGGATTTATTCCCCTTGCGGGGAGATTTGTGAAACCAGGGACTAAGGGAATCGGGACTGGGGGACTAAGCCAGCCGTTCTGGCATTCCTAGTCCCTTAGTCCCAGGTCCCTGAGTCCCGCGCAAGCGCTTTAGCGCTTGCTGAACTGGAACCGCTTTCTCGCGCCCTTCTGGCCGTACTTCTTGCGTTCCTTCTGGCGCGCATCGCGCGTCATGAGGCCCTCGGCCTTGAGCAGCTTGCGCAGCTCAGGGTTGAACTCAACCAAAGCGCGGGCAATGCCCATCTTGACCGCGTCGGCCTGCGCGCTTACGCCGCCGCCGCTGACCGTGGTCAGCACGTCGAAGCTCGCAGCCAATTCCGCCACCAACAGGGTGCGCTTGGCCGAAACCCTTTGCTGTTCGGTCACAAAGTATTCGTCGAACTTCTTGCCGTTGACCTTCCACTCGCCCGTGCCGGGACGCAGAAACACGCGCGCGATCGCACTCTTGCGCCGCCCCGTCCCGTAATACTGCACCAGATCTGCCATTTTTCCTCTTAGCTCTCAGCTTTCAGCTCTCAGCCGTCAGCTGGTTCATTCCCGAATCAAATTCTTCGCTCTGCCAAAACCCTCGTCGCGGCAGGATCAAGCTGAAAGCTGATAGCTGACAGCTGATGGCTGCTTTACAACGCCACCGGCATCTGCGCCCCATGGGGGTGCTTGTCGCCGCGGTACACCTTCAACTTGGTTGCCATTTGCCGGCCCATCTTGCTCTTGGGCAGCATGCCCTTGATGGCCTGTTCCAGAACCATCTCCGGCTTGCGATTGATGAGCCGCGTAAACGACTCCTCGCGCAGCCCGCCCGGAAAGCCTGTGTAGCGCCGGTAGAGCTTCTTCTGATCCTTCAGCCCCGTCAACCGGACCTTCTCCGCGTTGATCACGATCACATGATCGCCCATGTCGATGTAAGGCACGTATTGGGGATTCAGTTTGCCGCTCAGCACACTGGCAGCCTTGGTGGCCAGCCGGCCCAGCGTCTGGCCGCTCGCATCCACCACATACCATTTGCGGCTAATATCCTTGCCGCTCGGAATAAACGTCGACATCTCTATTCTTCCCTCGAAAAAATCTCTGGGTGCCCCACCTTCGCCGATTCGGGTTTCAAGCCAACCGGTTTGGATGCGAAAGTGCAAACTGCATCCGCCCATGCCAAACGCGCACGGGCCTCAAAAATCTACCCACTGCCAAACAAATCTGTTCGGGTGAGAAGCTGCGGGAGTTCGTTCTCATCGGAACCCTGGCTGCGCCGGACCTCGTTCTCCCGAGTCCCGCAGCCGGTGGCCTGCTCCCCTGGAGCCCGCCAGAACCTGGCCGGCATCCTTCAGATAGGTCCGGGTGAGCACACCGAGACCCCAGGCGCAACACCGCGCAAGGACTTTAGAATACTGAAAAACGGGCCCCGAGTCAACGAAAAGCCCTCTGTGGACCCTGTGGATCGGGGCAAGACTCGCGCCTGTTCCGCCCCAACCCTCCCAGGACCAGCACGAAC
>JARLFZ010000125.1 GCA_031296305.1 Occallatibacter sp.
AACGCAGGCCAGAGCTTGAGGTCCCTCTCCTCTCCTGCGGGCTTTGCATCCAACACTGCCCCTGCCGGAGAGACAGTCAAGGTGAGGCCGAGCTGATCGCCGCCGTCACTCACACCCGCGACCGGAATGGTTCTGCGATGGGGCTTGATCTCGTGAGTGTAGGCGGCTTGATAGTCAAAGGAGGGGTGGGCGGATTGCTTGTCTTGCGCCGCCCAGGCGCCGGCGCTTGACAGCAGGCAGGAGAGCGCAATGAGGGCGCGAATCATTTCAGCCTATGCGCCGGCCTGGCGGGGTTTGCGCGGGGCGCGGCCGGTGCCGGCGGGCACTTCGGGCTGCGGCACTTTGGCTGCGGGCGCCAAGGCCGGATCCCAATAGAGCAGGCGGCTGCAACTGTCGCAGCTAAGCAGCTCGCCCTCGCGGAGCTGGTTCCAGGTTTGCGGACGCACGCCCATGCGGCAACCGGTGCACTGCTGATTTACGGCGAGGGCGAGGGCCGTGCCGCGCGACGCGGCGATGCGATCGAAGCGGGCGAGCCAGTCGGCATCGAGAGCCGCGCGGAGCAAGTCTCGGGCAGTATCGAATGCGGCAAGCTCGGCCGAAAGCTCCTGCTGGCGCGCGGCCACGCGGGCGCGGACGCCGTCAACCTCGGCGGCGAGCAGTTCAACCTGGGCACGGAACTGGGCCAGCGCGGCTTCCTGCGCCTCGGTGCGCTCCAGGCTGGTGTACTCCTCATTTTCCAGGCGCTCGGCTTCTGCAGTCTCGAAATTGATCTCGTGCTCGATGGCTGAGGCCTGCTCGGTGTTGGTAACAGAATCGAGCTGGGTGCGGAATTTGGCGGTCTTCTGGCGGTGCCCGGCGATCTCCCGGTCAAGACGAGTGCGCAACGTTTCTTCGCGGCTGAGCGCGGCCGATGCTTCGGCGGATTGGCGCTCTGCGGCGGCCAGCCGGGTATGAGACTGGGCGATCTCCGCGGGCAGCGCACGCAGCTCCTGGTTGATGCGAGCGCGGTCGAGATCGATGGATTGGAGCTTTACGAGATTTTCAATAAGGGCTTGCATCGATGACTTGAAGTCTAAAGGACGGGGAGCAAGGGAGCAAGGGAGCGGAAAGACAGGGAACAAGGGACCAAGGGAACGAGGGAACAAGAAAACAAGGACTCGAGGACAGCGGGATTGCGGAACTGGCTTGCCCCGCTAACTCCGCCAACCCCGCTTATCGCTTTCCAGACAACTTCGCGCATCCAACGGAACAGGGGTCGTTCCTTCAGCGGGGAGGAAGCCTGCGAGAATGGGAACGCAGGCTGGTGTGAGCCGTGACAGCGAAGCGGGCAGGATTCTGGCGCAGGCATCGCGCTCTCAAGTGGGCGTTGGGCGTCGTGGTACTGGCGCTAATTGCGCTGGGCGTGGGCGTTTCCGTCGCATTGCACCATGCCGAGCCGCTTCTGCGGGCCGCTATTGTGCACCGGCTGGAGCAACATTTTCACGCGCGCGTGGAGCTTGACAGCTTTCATGTCTCACTGGTGAATGGGTTGCGCGCCGAGGGCAAGGGACTGCGCATCTGGCCGTCCACACAGGGGGAGGGGACAAACGCTCTCGGAACGAATGCGGCGAGCGAACCAGCCGAACCAACTCGGCCGCTCATCCAAATTGCCGAGTTCCGATTCCACGCATCCCTGCGCTACAAGCTGGGCGAGCCCGTGAAGATTTCCGTAGTGGAGCTGAAGGGGCTGGACATCGATGTGCCTCCGAAAAAGCACTTTGCGCATAGGCCGTCGCCGGCGAATACGGAAGAACACGGGAAGCCGCTGCTGCGTTTTGAAATCGAAAACATTATCTGCACCGGGGCGAACCTGACGCTCGAAACCGACAAGCCGGGAAAGCTGCCGCTCGAGTTCGCGATTGCCCACATCAAGCTGAACCATGTGCGCCCGGACCGGCCCATGCAGTTCAACGCGGAGCTGACCAATCCCAAGCCCGCGGGCACGATTTTTTCGACAGGCACCATCGGACCATGGAGCGTGGACGATCCGGGTGAGACGCCGGTGGCCGGCAGCTACCGCTTCGAACACGCGGACCTGGGCGTCTTCAAAGGCATCGCAGGAATCTTGCAATCGACCGGAAAATATGTAGGAGTTTTGCGCGACCTGGTGGTGGATGGGCAGACCGACACGCCCGATTTCCGGCTGACGAGCTTCGGCACGGCGCTTCCGCTGCACACCGAGTTCCACGCGCACGTTGACGGCACCAATGGCGATACCCGGCTCGAGCCGGTGAATGCAACGCTGGGGCAATCGCACTTTACCGCGGAGGGCGAGGTGGTGCGCGTCCCGCCGGGATCCACGAGAGATGGTACCGCGACGCCCGGCGGACACGTGATTGCCCTGAAAGTGAACGTGACCGGCGGGCGGATGGAGGATTTCCTGCGCCTCGCAAGCAAAAGCGGGACTCCGCTGCTGACCGGCACACTGGCGCTGAACGCGACGGTCGACATTCAGCCCGGATCGGCGACGGTGTTAGAGCGGCTGAAGCTGAATGGGAGATTTAAGCTCGACGATGCGCAGTTTACCAGCGAAAAAATTCAGAATGAGGTGGGCCAGTTGAGTTTGCGCGGCCAGGGCCGGCCTGGTGAAGCGCGGCATGCTCAGGGCGCGGACGTGCACTCGGCGATCGAGAGCGATTTCACCATGGCGGATGCGGTGATTACGCTTCCGGATCTGAAGTACACCGTGCCGGGCGCGGAGATCGACATGAAGGGCACGTACGGCGTCAACGGCGGACTGCTTAATTTTAGGGGTACAGCTAAAACTGAGGCGACGGTTTCCGCGATGGTGGGCGGATGGAAGGGCGCACTGCTGAAGCCGGCCGACCGGTTATTCGAAAAGGACGGAGCCGGGATGGAACTGCCCATCCACGTTGAGGGCACACGCGAGCAGCCGAAGTTTGGCGTCGATCTGGGGAAGATAGGCCACGGCCACCCACAAAATGCAGGGCCGCAGCCTCCGGAGCAGCCGCAGTAGGGCGCAGAGCGGACGCCTGCGAAGACACCGGATTCCTCCGAGCGCAACAGGTTCTTTACGCAACTGCGCGTACACTGTGTGCAAGACCCCAAGGCTCAAGAACGAGTATCGGCTATGACTCCCTCCCCGAATCAAGAGGCCCTCGAGAAGCGGCGCCAGCAGCATCGCGAGGCGCAGTTTGCCATGCGGCTTTCGCTGCTGGTGGGCGTGCTGATGCTGACCGGAAAGATGACGGCCTACCTGCTCACGGGGTCGTCTGCGGTCTTCTCCGATGCGGCGGAGTCGGTGGTTCACGTGGTGGCGGTGATCTTCGCGGTTTTCAGCCTGTGGCTAAGCAGCCGGCCGGCGGTTCCGCAATTCCGTTACGGATTTGAGAGAATCGGGTTCTTTTCCGCAGGTTTTGAAGGCGCCATGATCGTCCTGGCAGCGGGCAGCATCTTGTATACCACCACGGAAAAGTGGCGGCACGGCCTGACCTTGGAGAACCTCGGTAGCGGCGTGCTTCTGATCGTCGCCGCGGGCGTGCTGAACGCGATTCTGGGGTTATACCTGCTGCGTATGGGCAAGCGGAACCACTCGCTGATTCTGGAAGCCGATGGGAAACACGTGCTGGCCGACAGTTGGACCAGCTTTGGCGTGGTCGCAGGGCTGGGACTGGTAATGGGGACAGGGTGGAAGCCCTTCGATCCGCTCATCGCCTACGCCGTGGCGGCCAACATTCTGTGGACGGGCGGCCGATTGCTTTGGCGCGCCATGAAAGGCCTGCTCGATTACTCAGACCCGAAGGTCGGGCACCAGATTCGCGCGCGGCTCGACACGCTCTGCGCCGAGCTTGGCGTGGAATACCATGGCGTACGCTTCCGCGCCACGGGCCAACGCCAGTTGATCGAGGTGCACCTGCTGTTTCCCGACAGCATGAAGCTGGGCGTAGCGCACCGGCTGGCGACCATGGTGGAAGAGCGGCTGGCCGAGGATCTCGAGATGCCCGCCGAGGTGATCACGCACCTGGAGTCGCTCGAAGACCACTCTGAGGTGCATCACGTGGAGCACTACACGGGGCGGCCGGATTGATCTCCCTGCCAGTTCCCGATTCCGCTGTATTAGCGCGGCAAAGTTAGGGCTCTTTTGAGGGACTTCGAGCGCCGCCCAAGTGCATTTTGGGACCTTCTATTGACTAAAGTCACTCGAATCGCCGGGCTTCCTCGTCCTGTCGGCGTGTCTGTCGTCTAATCTAAGTAGAAATCTCGCCGAAGCCTCCATTCTGCTCAAGTGATTTGGACTTCGGGATGGGGGTCTTGCTGACCGCTTCTCCGGCACACCTGCTTTGCGCGGCACACCGCGCGTCCCGATGGCGTTTTCTGCGCGCGTGCCTGCTGGTGTTTGCGGCGCTGGCCGGAGCAGCGGCATGCGCGGTTGCGCAGGGTGACGCGGCCCCGCCGACGCCCGATCCCAGTCGAGCATTGCCCGCAACGGCCAGCATGCACGGCGTGGTAACGAGCACCGAGGGCGCGGTGTACGAAGGCGCGCGCGTGGTGCTCGAGAGCAGCGGCAGCGCCGATCTGTCGGCAACCGCGCAGACCGACAGCAACGGCGCATTCAGCTTCGCGAACCTTGCTCCGGGCGCGTTCAAGTTGACGGTCTCTGCGCCGGGATTTCTGCCGCAATCCATCTCTGGCGTGCTGCACGCGGGCGAGGACTTTGACGCGCACACCATCGCATTACCGGTGGCCGCGGCGACCAACGAGGTGCGCGTGTCGGCCGAGTCGCAGATTGAGATTGCGCAGGCGCAGCTCAACATTGAAGAAAAGCAGCGCGTGCTCGGCGTGTTTCCGAATTACTACGTCAGCTACAATCGCGACGCGGTTCCGCTGAACGCGCGGCAGAAATACCAGTTGGCATGGCGAACGGCGATCGATCCTGTGACGTGGCTGATGACGGGCGTCGTCGCGGGCGGCGAGCAGGCCAGCAACACCTTTGCCGGCTACGGCCAGGGTGTGCGGGGATATGGCAAACGCTTTGGCGCCAATTATGCCGATGGCCTTTCGGATACGATGATCGGCGGCGCGATTCTTCCCTCGCTCTTCAAGCAGGACCCGCGCTACTTCTACAAAGGCACGGGTTCCACTTCGTCGCGGGCCATGTTCGCGATTGCTAATTCGGTCATCTGCAAGGGCGACAACGGACGCTGGCAGCCGAATTACTCCGCGATTCTAGGCGGAATCGCGGCCGGAGGCATCTCCAACCTCTACTATCCTTCTGGCAACCGCAGCGGCGTGCAGGTGACCTTTACCAACGCGCTCATCGGCACGGCCGAGGGTGCGATGCAGAACCTGGCCCAGGAGTTCATCGTGCGCCGGCTGACGCCCAAATTGCCTAAGTTTCCGTCGACGGTTACGCAGTAATGGTACGCACAGGGCAGCTTAGGCATTGTTCTAGATTTTTTGAAAGGGCACGACTTCAGTCGTGCCGCAAGAGGCACAATTTAAGAGTGGGCTTTAGCCCCTGAGGGAAGCTTTTTCGAAGCCATGCGCTTTCCTCGCGCCCTTCTCTAATCCGCATCAGCCCGCGATCGACTCCACCAGCCGATTCATCTTTTCTTCCTGCAACTCAATCGACTCCACCAGCTTGAATTGCGTGCGGCAGCGGTCGAGGTTGTGGCCCTCGCGATGAATCTTGAAGTAAGTGTCTCCCGCCAGATAATCGGCAAGAAAACGGATGCCCACTTCGAAGGTGATCAGTTTGCCGGAGAAGGCGAGGAACCTTTTCTCAGTCTCGGTCAGGAATTCGCCTGCCGTCGCAAGATAGCCGCGCACCAGCGCTTCAAACAACGGAAATTGCATGGTGACCTTGCTCAGGTCCTGCTCGTCTTCCGCGGCGGGGCTGGTGGTGGTGCGCACCATGTCGCCAAAGTCGTAGAGCACCAGGCCGGGCATCACGGTATCGAGGTCGACGACGCACAGGCTCTCGCCGGTGGCATCGTCGAGCAGCAGGTTGTTGAACTTGGTGTCGTTGTGGGTGATGCGCTCGGGCAGATCGGTATGAAGGCTGGCCTCGATCAGAACGCCGGCCATGGATTCGTGCGCGAGGGCAAAATCGATTTCCGGCTGGGCAAGTTTCACGCGGCCTTTCACGTCCGCGGCAATGGCTCGTTGCAACGCGGCGAAGCGTTTGGGTGTGTGGTGAAAATCGGGGATGGTCTCATGGAGCCGAGGCGATGGCAGGTTGGCAAGTTGCTGCTGGAAGCGGCCGAAGGCCTCCGCCGCCTGGAACGCCTGCTCGACGGATGTTGCAGTTTCGTAGCTGCGCGCGTTTTCAATGAAAGGATAGGCGCGCCAGGTTTCTCCGTCCGCATCTACATACCAGTTGCTGTCGTCGCGCGTTGGGACCAGCGTGAGCGCGCGGCGAGCGCGATCCGGCTCGTGGGCGAGTTGTGCGGCAAGATGCGCCGTGACGCGCTCGATATTCTGCATCACCACGGCGGGCGAGTGGAAGACGTTGCGATTGATGTGCTGCAGAATGTAGCGCACCGGAGCGCATGTCCCGTTGCACGTAACCAGATAGGTGTCGTTGATGTGCCCGTTGCCGTAGGGCAGAAAAGCCACGGGTTCGCCGCGGAATTGGAACTGGGCGGCCGCGGTACGGAGCCCTGCGGCACGAATATCGGTCGGTTCGCTCACGGCCACAACTTCTCAGGATAGGCGCCGGTCGCAATCAGCGCGCGGATGCTTTCGATCACGCGCGGGCGGTCTTCGCGATAAGTAACGCCGAACCAGGAGCCTTCGGCGGGCAACACTTTCACGCGCGCCTTGCCCGCAGCAACCAGGTCGTTCAAAGTGGTCGGAATCAGGCACTCGCGTTTGGCATCGGCGCCACTCTGCTCAAGAAATGTCTCAAAGCTCTCGCGTAATTGGTCGAAGATGCGCGGAGTGAATCCCCAGAAGTTGAGCGAAACCGGCTCGTTGCCGGTGAATTGCGTAACCGTGCCGGACGCATCGACGTTACGTACGGAGTCGCCATCGCGTCCGATGGCAAGGTATTCGACGATGCCCTTCAAATAGTTGCCATCGGCAAGCTCGCATACGCCGCGCGCCACGGTTCCGAATTCAGAGAGCGTGTTGCGCAGGATGAAGCCGACCATGGCGTAGTCGGGCGAGCCGCAGGTGAGGTGTCCGGCGAGCACGCGGAAGCTCTCCGCCCCATAAAAGTCGTCGGCGTTGATGGCGGCGAAGGGCTCGCGAACAGCGCTGGCGCCCGCGATGATGGCCTGCGTTGTGCCCCACGGCTTGGTGCGCCCGGCGGGCACGGTGAAGCGCTGCGGAATATCTTCAAGCGACTGAAAAGCGTAATCGACGGCCAGGCGTTTCTCAAAGCGCGAGCCTACGATCTCGCGAAAGGCCTCTTCGATGTCCTTGCGGATGACGAAGACGACCTTGCCGAAGCCGGCGCGGAGAGCGTCGAAGATGGAGTAATCGATGATGGTTTCGCCAGAGGGGCCGACAGGGTCGATTTGCTTGAGGCCCCCGTAGCGGCTGCCCATGCCGGCGGCGAGAACGAGGAGGGTTGGCGAAGATGCGGAGGTCATCAAAAAGGGCCTTCGTACGTGGGTTTTGAGTTCAATCGAATGGTACAACATTGAGCCTGTTTCAGGCGCTGCGGGCGCTCACTGCGGCGGTAGGGGTCAGTTCGAAGCCGTCGTGAGGAGGCGCCACTTTACAGGCCGCTGAAAAATCCTACAGAGTCATGTTTTGTATCAGGGCGCGAGTTCACTCGCGCCGCAACCGACGCCAAAATGATCCCGGCCTTAGCCCCGGAGATGCACAACATTAACCGCATCCGTGCCCCATCCATTTCGCGCTTTTTGCGAAATGGGTGGGAAAGCAAGACCCTGGGTACATCAATCCTGGAACTGGCATAGCCCCTGTGGGAACTTCGCCCATCGGTTCGTCACTTGTTCCCTATCCTTGAGCAAGCTGCTAGAGTGGGTTGCCATGAGAAGCTGCAACCCTCGTCGAGGTTTCCTGGCCCTTTCGATCCCGGCAGCGCTGGCGATTGCCTGCGCCATGCCTGTCCTGCCCGCGCAAACGCCCGCCGCACCAAACGCGCCGCAAACCGCTCCCGCCTGGGCGCAACCTGGCTCCGCAACCCATGTGCAGGTCGCGCCACCAGCCGACTTCCACCGCCCGAGCCGGAACTTCGACACGCCCATCGGGGTTTTCGAAGGGGAGTCGGACATTGGCGCCGCGCTTGTCCCCGGCAGCGCCAGCTTCGACGCGGCAACCGGCCAGTACACCATTCATTCGGCTGGATATAACGTCTGGTACACGCGCGACGAGTTCCGCTTCCTGTGGAAACGCATGTCGGGCGACGCGTCTCTGGCCGCGGACATCGATTTTCCCGATCCCAAGGGCTACGGCGACCGCAAGGCCGTGCTGATGATTCGGCAAAGCCTGGATGATGATGCGAAGGCCGCGATGGTGGCTCTGCACGGCGCGGGGATGGCGCACCTGGCGTGGCGGCCGGAGCGCGATGTGCGCGTTCAGGATATGGAATTCCGCATCGGAAGCCGCGGTGGCCGTCCCGGTGGCGCCTCGCCCGATAGCCTCGTCACCATCACGGCCCGGCGCATCGGGATCGAGAAGCATGGCGACGAGTTCGCAATTTTCCTGAGCCTCGACGGCGAGCCGATGCACCAGTTCGGTCCGCCAATCAAGCTGCATCTGGACGGCCCGTTTTACGTCGGCATCGGTTTCTGCTCGCACCTGCCGGAGACGGCGGACACGGCGGTGCTGTCGAACGTAGTGCTCGAGAATGCGGCGGGAAGCGTTAAGTAAGGGGTGCAGGATCAGTGTCGCGGTCTGAATCCATCTCGAAATCGTCCAACTTGGGTCCGCCCAGCAAGTATTCGCGCAGGTCCGGCTTGAGGGCGTCGAGCGACGCTCGCACCTTAGCGGGAGATACGGCGCGCGAGGGATTGGCCTTCATGGCATCGTAGGCAGACGCCACCTGCTCGCGCAGCCAATTGTCGAGAGCACGCTCTTGGAACTGGAGCGCCCGCAGCCCACCTCGGATCACTTCGCTCTCCGAGGCATACTCGCCCGATTCGACCTTGGCGCGAACCAGCTCGGCCATCTCATGGGTGAGGGTGATGCTGAACTGCTGGGTGCTGCGCATAGGCCGCCTCCTCCCGCTTGATAGGATTCAATCCTACTGCATTCGGATGTGTTTTTCTAGTCCGCCTTGTTTCGATTGAGGCCACCGCATTCTCGCTCAGTTGTTGATCCGATCACATCCGTTTCCGCGCCTTGCCCGCGCAAAGCCTCGCGTGTTTGACTGG
>JARLFZ010000126.1 GCA_031296305.1 Occallatibacter sp.
TGTGCCGACGTCGGGATCGTTGTCGCTGGAGGTAACTTTCTTGTTTCGCGCGAGATTGAGTGTGCCGGCGGGAACGTAAAAATCGGGACGTTTTCCCCTCGTGGGCGGCTCAAGATTGGGAACATTGAGCGGCACCGGCGTTCCCACAAAAAGAGGCGGCGGCAACTGCGTCTTCAAAACCACCTGGTTCTGCGCAAGGGCGGCAGTTGCAGCAATCAGCACAGCAAAAACGAAAGAATTCTTCAGCAAGATTCTCATCATGATCTCAAGCTCTCACTTCCTCGGGTGTGATGGCAAGTCGGGTTTGCGCGGCCACGGCTTCGTTGGCTTTATGAATGGTGTATTCACTGCTGAAAGCTTCATCGCCGGGACAATTCAACTTTGCCGTGCCGCGGATGGTGTTGAAAAAGTTTTCCAGGTGCGGTTGATGCGGCGGTTTATTGAAGAACACCGGAATTTCGTACTCCGCCAGTTGCGCAGTCTCGCGCACGTCTACTTTCGCGGCGTCCTCCGCGGAAACCGGCTTGGCGCGGACGTAGCCTTTGGCCACCATGTCGTCCCAACTCACCTCGGTGGCGCGCGCTTCGCGCCAGATCGCGCAGATCGACGGATCCTCCGACATCTTGATGGAGCCTTCGTCGCCCATGAACATTTCAAAATAGCCGCCGCCGGCGCTGGTTGTCGTCTGCACCTGGTAGGACGCGCGCGCCACGCCCTCGGCCATGGGGTACTCGTAAATGACGATCGCGTTGTCGTACCAGTCGTGGTTCTTGTAGTAATCCAACCCGCCGCTGCCGATCACGGACTTCGGCGTGCCCATCCACCAGTTGAAAATGTCGATTTGATGCGCGCCGAGATCGGACAACGGCCCGCCGCCGAGTCCCTTGAACCAGCGCCAGTTGCGGAACTGGCGCATGTCTTTATAGCCGTATTTGGCAAGCATGCTCGCGGGCATCTCGTATTTTTTGGGCCAGCCGAAGTCTTCCTTGACGGCGCGGTTCCATTGCCCCTGCGCTGCCGTCAGGCGGCCGCAGAACTGCGCCTCATGCAGCAGGCGGTTTAGGGTGAAAAGGTAGCGCGGGTTGCTGCGCCGCTGATGACCGACCTGCAGCAGCTTTCCGGTTGCGCGCATGGTCTCAACCATGGAGCGCGCGCCGTCGATGGTGTTGCTCATCATCTTTTCGCAATACACATGCAGGCCGGCTTTCAGGCAGGTGTTGGTCATCGGCGCATGGCAGAAATCCGGCGTCGCGACGATCACCGCCTGAAGGTCTTTTTCTTTCGCAAGCATGTCCTCATAGTCTGTGTAGGCGTTCACCGGGTTGCCGCTCTTGGCGAGGTAGCGCGACCCTTCATTGAGGTGGTAATCCCAGATATCGCACAGCGCCACAAGCCGGACGCCCTCGATATTCAGAATGGATTCCAGCAACACCTTGCCCTCTTCTCCATAACCGATGAGGGCGATATTGATGGTGTTCAGCGAAGATTTCTTTTTGGCCGCCTTCTCCTCGCCGGATTCGGACTTGCAGCCGTTCAGTAGCATGCCGGCGCCGGCCACCGCGGTCGCGCCGATGAAGTCGCGTCGATTCAGAAACGGATTTACCATTTTTTGAGCACCACAAATCGATTGTGTTGTGCGAGCAGGAATGCTCCCGCGACGAGGGCGATATGAATGCCCAGGTAGGCCACGCCGTCGTTCTGATCGATCAGAACCAGGCCGACGGTGAGCGCGATGAAAAGCAATCCCTGCGCGAGAAGCGAAATGCGCGTGCCCAGGCCAATCAAAAGCATGATTCCGGTGAGAATGAACGCGGGTCCCAGCATGCGGTCGAACGCCACCAACACGAATTTTGGAAACAAAGGCTCGTGCGCGAACTTGTCCGCCATCGAGGCAGGCATGCCTTGGTAATTGGCCAGCGCGTACGACTTCACGTTCACGTTGACCATCACGCCGCTCGCGTCCGGCTGGCCGGTCGAAGGATCGATCAGCGGCACGGCTACGGATTTATAAGCCGCGTATTTCTGAATGCCTACAAACAGCGCGCGTACGCCCAGCCAGAGACGCAAAGACAGAAAGGCAAAAGTAAAATCCCAATTGACCTTCCCATAAGCTCCCACTTTCAAATCAGTTGAATCAGACATGGTTCCTCGGCAATAAAAATGCACTAAATGGTAAGGTTCTTCATGTAATCCGCATCCACCTTCAGCGACTCCTGCCAGGGGATGTCGAATTCCTCTTGCTCGACAAAGGCGTGCCTAATCTTCTGGTTTCTTGCCGCCTGGGCAAAGATAGGCCGGTAGTCGATCGAGCCGCGGCCCAACTCCGTCACCTTCGCCTCCTCGTGCGTCGCGTAGGAGATGTTGGGCGGTAGATGAAAATCCTTCACGTGGAGCATGGAGAAGCGGCGCGGGTACTTTTTCATCAGGGCCACGGGGTCCTGGCCTGCGACTTTCACCCAGCCGCAGTCCATCTCGAAGGTCATCTTGTCCGGCTCGCAGAGTTGGAGCAGCACCTCGTAAGGCACATCGCCGTCGGCTGGCACAAATTCCGTCCAGTGGTTGTGGTAGCCGAAGGTGATGCCTGCCTTCTTCAGCTTCTCGCCGGTTTTGTTGAACTCCTCGGCGTTGTACTTCCAGTCGTCGATCGTCAGCGGCCCCGCCTTGGTGCCTGGAGCGGGAGGGTTCTTGCGTCCGGGGCCCGGACAGATGATGAAGCTCACGCCGATGGTCTTCTCAAACTCAGTGGTGGCGTCCAGATCCCTGGTGACGTCGACAAAGGAGCGGTGCGAACTTACGCACTTCAGCCCCGCCTTGTCGAGCGCTGCGCGGATCTCCACCGCCGGCTTTTTCGGCAGCGAGGCAGACTCCACCTCGAGGAAACCGGCCGCGCGCACCGCCGCCAGCGCACCTTCAAAGTCCTGCGCCATCTGCTGCCGCACGCTGTAAAGCTGGATGCCCGGCTTCAACCCCATCGGCATTGCAAACGAGATTTTCGTTGAAGAGACTGCAGCGATCGCTGCTGCTCCACCAATAAAACTCCTGCGTGTTACGGACTTCATAATGCCTCAAATCGAAATGGCCATGCTTCACCGGTCAGCGCGCCAAGCTGAAGTATGGAGTTTATAAGTGCTTCCGTGATCCAGTGTAGTCGACTGAATGTCGAGGACCGGCTTCGGTTCGTTGCACACTCAGCTCATTTTCCATGGTCCACGGTACTCGCGGGTCAACAGCTTGCTGGCTTCGGGATCGCCGATGATCTTCTCTGTCTTAACGTCCCAACGGATCTTGCGTCCGGTATGCATCGCGATCAGACAAAGGTGTCCGGGAATGGCCGAGTGATGCCCCACCTGCACCGGAGTAATCGTAGGCTGACGCGTTTTGATGCAGTCCAGGAGGTTCTGCTCGTGACTGTCAGAAGTATAGAGTTTCACCTTGCGCAGCTCCCGGGGCAGGGTCTTGCTCACTTTCCAGGCGGCGTTCGAGGCGTCGAACTTGCCGCGGTCCACATACACCCAGCCTTCGGTGCCGATCCACTTCGTACCCATCTTGATATCGGGGTAGCCGCCGGCGATGGTCATCGTGATGCCCTGCGGATACTTGAGCTCAAAGCGGTACTTCGGCGACGTGTTATATACCGCGTTGGCTGGCGGCAATTCGCCGTTGCCTTCAATCTCCGACGGGCCGGAGTTGTCGAAGTCCAGGCCCCAGTGCGCAATGTCGCAGTGATGGCCGATCCAGTCCATTAGCTGCCCGCCGCCGGTGTTGTAGTTCCAGCGCCAGGCCATGTGCGATCGCGCCTTCATGTAAGGCTCCATCTTCGACGGGCCGATCCATGTGTCGTAATCCAATTGGGGAGGCGGATCGCTGACCAGCAGATCCCATGCCTTCGTGCCTGGCACAACCTCCGACAGATTCGCAACGGTTACGCCATTGGCGGCCAGTTTGGCCAGCGCTTCCTTTCCCACGCCACCAAAATCCCCATGACCTTCTGGCAGGCCGACCTCGACGTGAGTCACTGTACCGATGAGTCCGTTGCGAACGATCTCCGCGGCCTTATGAAACGTAGGCACCGAACGCTGCCACGAGCCCATCTGCCAGATGATTTTGTTATCCTCCACTGCGCGCACAATCGACTGCTGTTCGGCGATGGTATGCGCCAGCGGCTTCTCGGAGTAGATGTCCTTCCTGCGCCGCGCCGCTTCAGTGGCCACAATCTCGTGCCAATGGTCGGGCACAGCGAGCATCACGGCATCAATGTCTTCGCGGGCCAGCAGCTCGCGATAGTCGTGATAGCTTTTGCAATCCTCCGTCCCGTAATAGTCGTTGATCATCTTCACCGCGGCCTGCAGATGATCCTTGTCGATGTCGCACGCCGCCACCACCTGGCAGTCATCTGAAGCCAGAAAAGCCTTCGTGTTGCCTGGGCCCTGCATGCCCATGCCGATGACGCCAAGATTGATACGGTTGTTGGGTGAATTGGTGGAGCTGCTGCCTGAAGTCGCCGTGCTCTGTGCGGCGAGAGCGGGCAGAGCCGCAGGAAGAACCGCGGCTGCTCCGGCGGTCTTCAGGAAGTTACGACGATTGAACAGGCCAAGGCAGGGCATGTCTTTGGAACCAGATTGCTTGGACATAATAAGCTTCAATATACCTTTCACCGGTGCGGTTTGGTTGCATCCTCACGGCCACGAAGTGAGGCTGACAAGTGAATTTACGGTAAGGCGCACAGTAAATGACTCACAGACCCCTCGAAATGGGTGTTTCCTGGCCGGTCATTGGCGCTGGGCTGCTCGTGAGAGGCCGGTGCATGGCGTATCACGGTTCGGTTGCTCCGTCGATATACGTGGCCGCTTGCTGATGCGGTTCCAGAGAGTTTCCTGACAGCACGATGCCTTTTGAGGCAGCGCCTGAGATCTGCGCAAACACAGTGTTGCCAGCAGGGGACCGCATCCCTGTGAGAAAAGCGCGGCGTGTATTCCGGAGGTCAAACAGTGGCGCCGCACCTGTCGGGGCGGTGAATTCGAGGCCGGCGAGAACGATGTCTTCCACGTCGTCGCAGACGATCGCGGGGCGGGCGTCAGGCTTGTCTGCGATGCACTCCACATTGCGCAGCCGCACGTGATCGGCGTGGCGGACGTAGAACCCGTAGGCTGGCAAGCGGCCCATATTCCACGACTCTGGATACCCATCTGCGTCTTCGGGAATGGTGCGATGTACCCAGTCAGCCTGCCCCTGCTCCACGGTACGCAGACGGCAGTTGCTGATGGTCACGTCGCTGGGTCGAAGGCCGGGAACTCCGGTGATGGAACTGGTGACGATGGAGCCTGTCGCATCAACGCCCTCGATGAGCACATTGCGCAGGAAGCTGTTCTCACCCTTGGTGCGTGAGCCCATCCGCACGAAGATGGGCGCGCGCACATTCTGCATGCGAATGTTCGAGACCACCACGCCGTCGACGCTGCCGCCATCCACAGCTTCGACGTTGATGCCGCCAATGACGCGATTCATCATGGGGCTGCCGTTGTCGCTGTAAATAACGGAGTTGGAGAAGACGATGTTCTCGAAGGCCCCCTGCGTGGCCGTGCCCATCTTGAATCCGTTGCTGGCGCAAGAGACTACACAGTTTGTAATGGTGATATTTTTTGTGGGCAGCACCTCCGCCCCATAGGGGTTTTCGCTCTTGAGGCAGATGGCGTCGTCGCCGCCGACAATGTCGCAGTTGGAGACGAAGACATTGCGGCAGGAAGTGATGTCCATGCCGTCGGTGTTTCGTCCCCAGAACGGATTGCGGATGCGGACGCCGTCGATAAAGACCGACTCGCAGTTGACCGGCCTCAAAGTCCAGCCGGAGGAATTGCGGAGCGTAACATCGCTGATGCGCAGGTTGCGGCACTGCGCAAACTCGACCATGGGCGAGGGGCGGCTGTTGTTGTGAATGGCTTGAAAGTGTCCTGAGGCGACGTCGTGCCATTCATCTTCAGGTTTCGCGGGCGGCCGATCGGGGTTGGGCTCCCAATAGGCTTCGCCCTGGCCGTCGATGACGCCCGGGCCGCATACTGAGACGTCGTCGGCGTTCTGCGCAAAGATCAGGTGGTGGCCCTGCGCGTCACCCAGCATCGGCGGTCCGGGATGGTAAGCGTAGTCGGCGATGTTGGGGCTGCCGAGTAGAACACAGCCTGCGTCGACATAGAGTGTGACCCGGCTCTTGAGCTCGAGCCCCCCGGTAAGGAAGGTTCCTGGTGGCGCATACACCAGGCCTCCTCCGGCCTGGAAGGCGTCGTCGATAGCGCGCTGGATGGCTTTGGTGTTGAGAGTCTTGCCGTCGGGGATGGCGTTGTAATCGAGGATGTTCTTTGCGGTCCCGGCGCCTTTTGCTTTGATCATCGGCGCAGCAGCCGCAACGCTCGCGGAAGACATACCCACCAGGAGCGATGAGGCGGACAGAAAATCTCTTCTCAACATGCGGTCCTTCCATTTCCTGGACTTTGGTAGACCCTGAGTGAACTTCAATAAGCCGCGAGCTTGTACGCGAAATGCCTCGCCGGCGCGCCCTTTCAATCGGCATTGAAAAGTCAAAGGCCACCATATCACAGCTCGAAGTGCTCCTGCCGTTGAGTTTCTTTCGGCGTTCCTAATATGAAGAAACGAAACCCCGATCAGGTGAAAAGCGGCCATTTCTCTATATATAGAGGGCCTTCACTGTATGACTTACCGTAAATTCACTTGCGGGCCATGAAGGCGCCGCTGAGACTCACCTGAGATGTTCATAAAATCCCGCTTTAAAGAGGATCTCCCGCGTGTATTCTCCATTCGCCGTCCGTGGCTGTTGCACACAAATGGGGCGATAGGCTTGGAGTCTTCGCAAGTAAGAGTAGAGGCCATTTGATTTCCCGATTCCGTAGATTCGTTCTACTATCCCTTTCCGGTATTGTGATGGGCCAGACAGCTCGGGCTGTTGCGGAGGATCCAAGTCTTGCGGCGATGACTGCGGAGGTGCGAGAGACATTCTCGATCCCGATGGAATGGGGAGATCGCGACTGGGACACGAATGGAAAGTTTCTGATTGCGCAGGCAACGCACCAGGGCCCCACCGCGGAGACGGCACGGGATGGCTCGGTGCGCGCATTAAGCTGGTATGCGCTCGGCCTGTTTCTACGTAACGGCAAGACGGACAATGCCCGAGCGATCGATGTTCTGAATGTGGTGCTGGCACAACAGTACACCGAACCCGGCAAGCCCTGGAATGGCACTTTTCGCGTCAGTCCCACGCAGCCGGAACCTCCTGCCGGCGCCGTAATGTGGAAGGATTACGACCCAAACTGGCGAGAGTTTATCGGCACGACCTTTGCCATGATTCTCGAAGACTTCCCGGATAGAGTTCCTCCGGAGTTGCAACGCAAGCTGGACAATTCGATTGCTCAGGCGGTTGCAGGCGAGATCCTGAACGACCGATTGAAACCGGCATACACCAACCCCGCATTGATGTTTGGATTCCTCCTGGACTTTGCAGGTGTGCGAAGCCATCGTCCCGACTGGGTGGCGCAAGGGGCGGCGTGGCAAGCCGGAATCTACACGTCGTTCAATCGGTTTGGCGCATTCGACGAGTACAATTCACCGACCTATAGCGGCGTCGATCTGTTTGCTCTGGGGCTCTGGAGAAGCTACGGTTCCACGGCATCCATGCGGGACATGGGAGCAAAAATGGAGGCTGCGCTATGGCGCGATCTAGCTGCGCACTATAACGCGACCTTGAAAAATGTTTCGGGGCCGTTCGATCGCGCCTACGGGATGGATATGCAGAACTACGTAAGCATCGTTGGGGTGGCGCTTCGCATGGAACTTGGCGAGAGCCTGGCCCCAATCCCCAAAATAGAGCCAGAGGTAGACCACGGTGGTGACCTGTGGTACGCGACGCATTTTGCAATTCTAGGCGTGCGGATACCGCTGGATGCCACGCAAAAGTTTCGAAGCTTTCAAGGAGAGCGGCTGATCGAGCGGCGAATCACGGAGGATCGAGTCGCTACGTCGTGGATTGGAAATAATGCAATCTACGGCGGCGAAACTACGCAGAAGAGTAAAGATGTCGACGGCCACAACCAGTTCCATCCGGCGACAGTGCAGTGGAAATTGCCAAGCGGCAAAATCGGATGGATTCAACTGACGCAGGCCCCACCGATTGACGTCCGGGCCGATCACAAGGGCTTGCAGATTTCATGCACGGGAGATGTGACATTCAGGATCTATGCGCCGGGCATGAAAACTTCCGATCTGAAGAAGTCGGACTGGGTGCTGCCGGGCCTGGCAGTTCATGTCACAAGCGACGCCGGCAAATTCGCTCTGGATCAGGAGACCGACTTCGTGGACATAACGTATGCCGCGATCAGCGGAATGAGCCTGAGAATTGTGCCTTCTCTTTAGCAGCGGTAAAGCTTCGAATCGGAGTGTCGCTCGTGGATCGCAGGTCATTTTGTCTGGGCTTACTCTCTCTTCGAGCTGCGATGTCGGCGGCCGCAAAGAAGCCGCTGTGGGCTGCTTCCTCGAAGTTGGCAATCTGGGATCACGCCCGCGAGATTCGCTTCGAGCTGAAGGATTCCCTGGAGCATCCGTTCTATTGGTGGCCGCGCACTCTTCTCAGCTATCCAATCGATTTTCAAAGTCCGATCGATCTCAATCGCCTGGAGCTCACCCGCGTAGACACCGGCGAACGGATGCCAATTCAGTTTTCCGAAATTGCAAGTGATCAGGCGGGGCTTCGCTCCGCTACCTTGAATTTCTTCTCCGATCTTCCCAGCGGTGCGCATCGCGAATTTGTACTGTCGGTCGCCTCATCACCGGTTGCGATTGAACCGCAGGTTCACGAAATTCAAGAAGGCAACACGATTGTTCTCGATTCTGGCCCCATGCGTGTTCGGATACCCGCAACTCAGGATGTCTCTGGCGACGCGCCCGGGCCCATCATGCAGGTCTCGCGCGGTGGTCCCTGGATCGGTTCTTCCACTCTGAAGATTACCTGGGATCGAGTAACGCACATTACCTCGAGGCGCGTTGCGAATGGGCCGTTGTTTATCGCCTACGAGCTCACGTATCAGACGGAAAAAGGCTCTCACTACGTCGCGAAGGTTCAAGCGAATGGCGGCGGAGATTTTGTTCGATTCACC
>JARLFZ010000127.1 GCA_031296305.1 Occallatibacter sp.
TATGAGCAGTATGATGCCGATGATCGAGATGACATTGAGATCGATGTGGAAGAGCATCAGCGCCAGCATGGCGCCCGCGCTCGCCGAGAACACCGTGGAGATGATGGTCAGCGGGTGAACCAGGCTCTCATAGAGAATGCCCAGCACAATGAAGACGGAAAGCAACGCGGTGATGACGAGAACCGGCAGGGTCGACAGCGATTGCTGATAAGCCTGGGCGGTTCCGGCAAAGAATCCCCGCACCGTTGAGGGCATTCCCAGCCTTTCTTCCATCTCGGTTATTTCGCGGGTGGCATCGCTGAGCGAGGCGCCCGTGCGCATGTTGAAGGAGACGGTGACCGATGGGAAAAGACCGGTATGGGCCACCTGCAACGGCGTGGTATTGGTGTGCGCCTTGACGACGGAAAGCAGCGGCGAAACAGAGTTGAGCCCGGCGCCGGATGAGTTCTTGCTCGGCGTGAAGTAGATGTTGTTCAGGGCAGAGGGATCCTGCCAGTACTGCGGGGCCACCTCCATCACCACGTAATACTGGTTGAGTCCCGTGTAAATGACCGAAACCTCGGATTGTCCGAAGGCGCTGTAAAGGGAACTATCCAGCGACTGCGCGGTCTGTCCCAGCCGCGCTGCCGTGACGCGGTCGTAGGTGAGCTGTTCCTGCAGGCCGCCGTTCTGTTGATCGGTGTTCACGTCCTGCAGGTCGGGCAGTTTGGCCATATTGGCAAGCAGGAGGGGGCCCCATTTATACAGATCGGCAATGTTGTCGGACTGGATCGTGTATTGATACTGAGCGCTGGAGCCACGTCCTCCCATGCGGAGATCCTGGCCGGGTTGCAGAAATAGCGAAGCGACGGGCAGGCGGTTGGCCCTTGGCCGCACGCGGTTAATCACGTCCATCGCCGAGGTCTGCCGTTGGCCGCAATTTGGGCCTTCCTTGCAACTCGTGCCCAGCGGCTTGAGAGCGATGAACATAAAGCCGCCGTTGCCGCTGCCTGTGTAGGCGAGAACATGGGCTACGGCAGGATCGCTCTTAACGATATTGACGAGCGACAAGGTGGAGAAATTCATGAAGTTAAAGGACGCATCCTGCGGTCCTTGCACGCCGCCCTGAATTACGCCCGTATCCTGCTGCGGAAAGAAGCCAGTGGGAATCTTGTAAAGCACCAGGCCGTTGAGCGCAATGGTGAGCAAGAGGACGACCAGTATCAGTCCCGGATTATCCAGAACCCAAAGCAGCGATTGCCGGTACAACCAGATCATGCCATTGAAGATCTTCTCGCTGGTCCGGTAAAAAATGTTGTGCTTCTCACCTTCTTTATGCGCTCTGAGGACGTGCGCGCACATGCATGGCGTCGCAGTAAGGGAAACGACCATCGAAATAACGATGGACGTCGCCAGCGTCACCGCGAACTCTCGAAAGAGGCGTCCGATGATGCCGCCCATCAGCAGGATGGGAATGAAAACCGCAATGAGCGACATGCTGATGGAAAAAACCGTGAAACCAATCTCCCGGGCGCCTTTCATTGCAGCGGCAAATGGCTCCATGCCGCCCTCAATATGCCGTGTGATGTTCTCCATCACCACGATGGCATCGTCCACGACAAATCCGGTGGCGATGGTGAGCGCCATCAACGAAAGATTATCGAGCGTGTAGCCGAACAGATACATCGCAGCGAACGTGCCGATGAGTGAGGTGGGCACGGCAACACTGGGAATCAGCGTGGCGCGCGGGCTGCGCAGAAATACGAAGACCACGAGGATGACGAGGCAAACCGATCCGACCAGAGTTTTCTCTACCGTGGTTACCGAAGCGCGGATGGTCACGGTCCGGTCCATGTCCACGGTGGCTTTGACACCTTGCGGCAGCACGGCCTGGAGAAACGGCAATTGCGCTTTCACGCGATCGACGGTCTGAATAATGTTGGCCCCGGGCTGGCGGAAGATGGTGAGTACCACCCCCTTGGTTCCGTCGATGTAGCCGGCGGCGCGCAAGTTCTGTGTCGAGTCCTCGACGTCGGCTACATCCGAGAGCTTGATCGCCGCGCCGTTGTGATAGCCGACGATCAGCGAGCGGTAATCGGCGGCGGAGGAGATCTGGTCGTTGGTGAGGATGTCTTCGCTGACGCCGTTGTTGGAGAGTTGCCCCCTTGGCTCGTGGGAATTCTGCTGCCGGAGCAACGATTGCACGCTGCCGAGGGTGAGGCCGAAGCTTTCGAGCTTGGTGGGATTGACTTCAACGCGGACCGAAGGCGTGCCACCGCCCTGCACACCCACCTGCCCCACGCCCTGAATCTGAGAAAGCTTTTGCTCCAGGATCGTCGAGGCCAGATCGTAGAGCTTGGTCACCGGATACTTGTTCGACGACAGGCTGATGATCATGATCGGCGAGTCGGCGGCGTTCACCTTGCGGTAGGAAGGATTGGAGGGCAGATTGGCAGGAAGATAGGTTCGCGCCGCATTAATGGCAGCCTGCACGTCGCGGGCGGCGCCATCGATGTTGCGGCTCAGATCGAATTGCATGGTCACCGAACTTTGCCCCAGCGAGCTCGATGAAGTCATCTCGGTGATGCCGGCGATGTGGCTGAATTGGCGCTCCAGTGGCGTGGCAACCGAGGCCGCCATGGTTTCGGCGCTGGCTCCAGGGAGACCAGCCTGGACGCTGATCGTGGGGAAGTCGACCTGCGGCAGCGGCGCCACGGGGAGAACCACGAATGCAATGCCACCTGCGATGACTACCGCAATGGTGAGCAAGGTGGTGCCCACGGGCCGCCGAATAAATGCCGCCGAGAGATTCATGCATTCTCCGCGCCGGGGGGCAGCTCACTGTCGATCGCGATGTGGGAAAGGCGATGCCCCATGATGCGCTGACCAATGCGGTCAAAGAAGATATAGATCACAGGCGTGGTGAACAGCGTAAGCATCTGGCTCAAGATCAGGCCGCCGATCATGGCGATGCCCAGCGGGCGTCGCAGCTCCGCGCCCAGGCCACCGCCCACCGCCAGCGGAACTCCAGCCAGCAGGGCAGCCAGGGTGGTCATCATGATGGGCCGGAAGCGCAGCAGGCTGGCCTCGTAAATGGCGTCAGCAGAGCTCTTGCCGCGCCCGCGCTCGGCCTCCAGGGCAAAATCCACAATGAGGATGCCGTTTTTGTTCACAATGCCAATGAGCAGAATGATGCCGATGATGCCTATGGCGTTCAGGTCCTGGCCGAAAAGTATGAGCGCAAGCAGGGCGCCAACGCCCGCCGAGGGCAGCGTGGAGAGAATCGTAATGGGGTGAATGAAGCTCTCATAGAGAACGCCGAGGACGATGTACACGGTGACGAGGGCCGCGAGAATGAGCAGCGCTTCGTTGGACGACGAATTGTGGAAGGATGCCGCGGTGCCCTGGAAATCGGACTGCAAAGTGGCCGGGAAGTGAAGATCCTTGACCAACTTTTCAATGTCGCTGATCGCAGTTCCCAGCGAGGCGCGCGGGGCAAGGTTAAATGAAACCGTAACCGCAGGGAACTGCCCCTGGCGATTGACTGAAAGCGCCTCAGTGGTGTTGGACATCTTGGCCAGGGCGGCGAGCGGAATGGCGTTTGCGCCCGCTGCCGATGAGTTGGTGGTAACAGTCGGGCCCGAGGCGCCGCCCACCGCTCTGGCGGGAGCGCTGACAACCTGCGAAGAAGGCGTGTATCGCACGGACGTGGTCGTAGCATTCGAGCCGGCTGACGCCGAAGCCGAGGACGAAAAGGATGTGGCGGCGCCGGTCCCGGTGGCGCCAGACGAGGAGCTGGCCTGAATATACAGGTCGCCAAGTTTGTCGGGATTCAGCTGCCACTCGGGCGCTACCTCCAGCACCACGTGATACTGGTTGAGCTGCGTATACAGGGTGCTGATCTCCCGCTGCCCGTAGGCGTCGTAGAGCGTGTTGTCGATGGTGGTTGGGGCAATGCCCAGCCGGGAGGCCGTGACGCGGTCGATGTCCAACTGCACCGCCTTGGCGCCCGTCTGCTGATCCGTGGCCACATCTTCCAATTCGGGCAGCTTCTTCATTTCTGCAACGAACTTGTCAGCCCACGCGTTCAGCTCGTCGATATCGGGGTCCACCAGCGTGTACTGATACTGCGTGCGGCTCACGCGATCGTCCACCGTGATGGCCTGCACCGGCTCCATATAAATCTGGATGCCCTGTATCTTTTGCAAACTGTGCTGCAGTCTCCGGATGACATCGGAAGCACTGATGCGCTGTTCGACAGGTTTCAGGTTGATAGAAAGGCGGCCGCTGTTGAGCGTGGTGTTGATGCCGTCCGCGCCGATAAACGAAGACAGGCTCTCCACCGCGGGATCCTGAAGGATGATCTGCGCCAGTTCCCGCTGCTTCTGGCTCATGGCATCGAAGGAGATGGACTGGGAGGCCTGCGAGATGCCCTGAATCTCGCCGGTGTCCTGCACCGGGAAGAATCCCTTGGGAATCTCGATGTAGATGACTACGGTGAGCACAAGCGTGGCCAGCGCCACGAGCAGGGTGGCGGTCTGATGGCGCAGCACTACCTTGAGCCCGCGTCCGTAGAACGCGATGAGCTTGTTCACCGCGTTTTCCGAAATGCGATTAAAGCGGCCCTCCCGTTCCTTGGGAATGTGGCGCAGAATGCGCGAACACATCATCGGCGTCAAGGTGAGCGAAACCACCGCGGAGATGACGATGGTCACGGCCAGCGTGACCGCAAATTCACGGAACAGGCGGCCGACCACGTCACCCATGAAGAGCAGCGGGATCAGCACCGCGATCAGCGAAACCGTGAGCGAAACAATAGTGAACCCGATCTGTCCCGCACCGGTCAGCGCGGCTTCCATCGGGGGCATTCCTTCTTCCAGGAAGCGGGTGATGTTTTCGATCATCACGATGGCGTCGTCGACCACGAAGCCGGTGGAGATGGTGAGCGCCATCAGCGAAAGGTTGTCGAGCGAGTAGCCCAGCAGATACATCACGGCAAAGGTGCCGATAAGAGACAGCGGCACAGCCACGAAGGGAATGATGGTGGCGCGCAGGCTGCGCAGAAAGAAGAAGATCACCACCACCACGAGGACGATGGTCAGCAGCAACTCGTACCACACGTGGTGCACCGACGCCTGAATACTCGTGGTCATGTCGGTCATGGTCGTCACTTTGATGGAGGCAGGAAGATTGGCTTCCAACTGGGGCAGGATCTTTTGGATCGAGTTGACGACCGTGATGGTATTGGCGCCGGGCTGGCGCTGAATGTTGAGAATGACTGCAGGAGTGAGCGTGGGCCCTGACGGGGAGTCCGTCATTCCCATCCAGGCGGCCTGCTTGGTGTTCTCCACGCCGTTGACGACGTTGGCAATGTCTTTTACAAAGACCGGTGCGCCATTGCTGTAGGCGATTACTACATTCTGGTAGTCGCCGGCAGTGTTGATTTGATCGTTGGCGTCGATCTGATAGTCCTGGCGGGGCCCGTCGAAGTTGCCTTTTGCAGAGTTGACGCTGGACTGGACGAGAGCCGTGCGTACGTCCTCCATGTTGAGGCCGTGCGAGGCCAGCGCCACCGGGTTCACCTGGATGCGCACCGCGGGCTTCTGGCCGCCGCTGATGCTCACGAGGCCGACGCCAGCCAACTGCGACAACTTCGGCGCCAGACGCGTATCCACCATGTCCTCAACCTCGGACAACGGCACGCTGTCGGAACTGATAGCCAAAGTGAGGACGGGCGCGTCAGCAGGATTCGTCTTGTTGTAGACAGGCGGTACCGGAAGATCGGAGGGCAAAAACGTCTGGCCGCCATTGATCGACGACTGTACTTCTTCTTCTGCTACGTCGAGCGAGAGCGAGAGGCTGAATTGCAGAACGATGACCGAGACGCCGCCGGCGCTGGTCGAGGTCATTTGGCTTAGCCCCTGCATCTGGCCAAACTGGCGCTCCAGCGGCGCCGTAATCGTGGTGGCTACCACGTCCGGGCTGGCGCCGGGATAGAAGGTGAGCACCTGAATCGTCGGATAGTCCACTTGCGGCAGCGCCGATACCGGCAACTGCGTCCATGCGACGATGCCCACCAGCAGAATTGCGGCCATCAGCAACGACGTTGCAACCGGCCGCAGAATGAATGGGCGTGACGGACTCATGGAGCGGCCTCGGTGGTGTCGGTATCAGTAGACGGTATGACGACGGTGGATTGCGTGACCGGAGAGCCGTCAATCAACTTTTGGAAGCTGCTATTGGCGACGACATCGCCGGGCTTGAGGCCGGATGTTATGACGGTGTTGCCGGAATCGGAGATCCCCGACTTCACGGTTGTCATAACGGCCTTGCCGACCGGTTGATTGCTGCCGCCGCCACTACCAGTGCCACCGCTGCTGCCGCCGGTGCCACCACCGCCGCCGCCGTGGTGTCCGCCGCCCTGACCACCGTTTGGCGGACCGGCGGAATGGCCGGGAGCGCTCGGGGTGAGTCCCTGAATGAGATACACGAAGTCCGTGGCGCCGTTGTGCTGAATGGCTGAAGAGGGCACCAGAGTCTGATTGTCGAGGGTCTTCACCAGCAGGCGCGTGTTGACGAATTCATTCGGGAAGAGCTGGCCGTTGGAGTTGTCGAATTGCGCACGCAACTTTACGGTTCCCGTCACGGTATCGATCTGATTGTCGACGGTGATCAGCTTGCCCTTCGCAATCAGCTTGGTGTTGGTGCGGTCATAGGCATCGACTTCAAGAGCCTTGCCGCCCCGCATCTGTTGCAGAACCTGTTGCAAGCTGTCTTCGGCGAGCGTGAAGATTACGGTAACCGGCTGCACCTGCGTGACGACCAGAAGAGCAGTGGTGGAGTTGGCGGTTACCAGATTTCCGGGGTCAACCAGGCGAAGCCCGATGCGTCCGTTAATCGGCGAGGTGATGTGGCAATAAGCCACCTGCACCTGGTCGTAGTGCACCGTGCCTTCGTCGTTCTTCACGGTTCCCTGGTCCTGCAGCACGACCTTTTCCTCGTCCTCGAGCGTCTGCCGCGGGATGGCATTCTTGGCCCACGCATCCTGATAGCGCTTCTGGTCCATTTGCGCCTCGGCGAGCAGGTTCTGATCGCGCTCCAGCGTGCCCTGCGCCTGTTCAAGCTGCGCCTCATACTGCCGGGAATCAATGTCAATGAGGGGATCGCCCTTGTGGACGGTCTGGCCCTCGCGGAAATGCACCGCCGTGATCACGCCCGTCACCTGCGAGGTAATGGTGTCGGTATACACCGGGGTGACGGTGCCGATGGCGTTGAGATAGACGCCGATGCTGCCTTTTGTGGCCGTGGCCAAGGTGACAGGCACAGGACCGGCCATGCCTCCGCGGCGGTTGCCGCCGGCAGGTACTGCCGTACTGGCACTGTGCTGCTTGTAAACCCAGAAAAACAGGAGCCCGAACAGGAGCAAAATGATCACCCAGATCCAGCGGTGGCGACGCTTTTTTGCGGAATTGGCGGGCTCAAGCCCCGAGGCAGAATGCGAAACAGACAAAGGCTGGTCCATCGTCTTCTTCTTCTCGAATGTCAGGAGTGGAACATTCGGATTGTCAACAATATTTTCTCATACGCAAAATGGCATGTAGAAGTTACCATTTACCGTCCCGGCATGCAGTGCGCCGGATCAGCGAAAGCCCGCTCGACGGCTTGATTTGCGCCTGGTTCCAGGGCGGAACGGAGAGACCGGAATAAAAAGCCCCGCAACTCGCCCTTCCTTGCGCACGCATGGTGTTTTATGGACGAAACCATCCGGCAAATAGTTGCAACCGGCGATTCCCGCTATCTTTGCGGGCCTCCTCGTCAAAAAGTCTTACGAGAGTGCGCGCAGGCAGGGCCGCGTCTCCACCGATTTACCCGATGAGCTACTGAATTCGGTTTCAATCTGGCTTTGCAGGTCTGTTTCGGACGCTTACCCTTAGTATTTTTAGATGCAAATCAGTTCGTGATTGCCGTATGAGCCGCCTGCGACGTTTTCGCTTCTGCTCTGAGCAGAATGCGGGCGGAGGATTGGATAAAGCGTGTCTTCTAAAGCGAGCTGCTCAGGCCTGCGCGAACGCTGAGCTGACTAGTGTCTCGGTAGAGCGAAGGTTTGGTGCGTTGGTCAGAATCATTTTGCGCTTACGCCAGCTTCCGCAAAATCCAGAGAACTCCTGCGCCAGGGGGCGACGATGTGGGTCCCGCCATTGCCCATTACCGCACTCGCTACGCTCTCCACTGAGGTGATAATGCACTCCTCACCTCCGTGTTCGAGGAATTCGATTGCTGCCTGGATCTTCGGCCCCATTGATCCTGGTGGGAATTGGCCTGCGGCTAAATACTGGCGCGCCTGGTCCATGGTGATGGTGTCGAGCCCCTGCTGGCTGGGCCGGCCATAGTCGAGCGCCACGCGATCGACCGAAGTAACAATGATGAGCTTGTGAGCGCGCACGTGCGTCGCCAGCATGCTTGAAGCCAGGTCCTTGTCGACAACGGCTTCCACGCCCACCAAACGATCGCCTTCCCAGGCTACCGGAATGCCTCCGCCTCCGCAGGCGATCACGACCACGCCAGAGTCGAGCAGCGACGAGATGGCTTCGGCCTCGAGAATTTGCAGTGGGGGCGGCGATGGCACGACGCGACGGTAGCTACCTGGCGAGACTTCGCGCATGATCCAGTCTGGCCTGTCGCTGCGGATGCCGGCGAGCTCGTTCGCGTCATAGAAAGACCCGATGGGTTTCGTAGGATGCTGGAAGTCCGGGTCGTCGCGATCCACGAGCACCTGGGTGATCACAGTAGCCGCTTCGCGCTTGATGCCCTCGCGACGAAACAACTCGCAAGCCAGTCGCTGAATCATGTAGCCCATGCCGCCCTGGCAATCGGCATCGCAAGTGTCGAGCGGCAAGCTTGGAACGCGCCGCTCGCCCTCCTCGACGCGAATCAGGATGTTGCCGATCTGCGGTCCGCTGCCGTGGGTGATGGCGATCCGCGAACCGGCCTGGAACAGAGGCTTGAGATGCTCGAGCGTCTCCGCGGTGTGGGCAAACTGCAAGGGAATGGCGCCGGATTCACCGGGTCTCGTAATGGCGTTGCCGCCCAGAGCGATTACCAGAGTTTCGGTCATGGTCTTAAGAGCCTGTTACCTCATAAACAATTTCCTGCTCCGACATGGT
>JARLFZ010000012.1 GCA_031296305.1 Occallatibacter sp.
CGCCATGGCTGTAGGGCTAGGGAGTAGCCAATAGGAAGTAGGGAGTAGAAAGACAGCGCCCTTCTGGCCGCCCGGTGTCAGCTTTTCTCTATTGGCTATTCCCTACTCCCTATTCCCTGCTCCTCCCCCTTGACGCGCCATCGCATTCCCCGCACAATAAAGGTGCAACCCCCTATCGGCCCCAGGCATCTTTTTACCTAAGAGCACTCCCACGCAGAGAAGTTAGGCGGGATACCATCTCCGCCCGCACGGGACTCTCGTCTGCTTCACCGAGGTGGGTAAAAGATGCTTCAGCGCCGCGGCGGTTTTTGAACTGGAGCCGCACAAAGAGGTGGTCCGCCCGAGTTTTTCCGGGCCGTCCTGGAGCGTACGGAGCCCGGCTTCGCGGTTTTAGCTTTTTTTCAAGGGAGGGTCGTTCCCCATGAGTATCCACCCGGTTCTGCCGCCATCCCGAGGCTTCCCGCCCGGCCGCCTGCCCGCGCGCACCCGCAGAAACTTCTCCCCGCCGCCACCCTTCCGTTTTCCCGCGCACACGGCGGAGATCGACGCGCCCAATCGCCACGCCGAGCTCTTCTATCTCCAGAAGCAGATTCAGTCGCAGACGCCCATGGTCATCGTGCTCGAAGACGGCGAGCGCATCGACGGCTGTATCGAGTGGTACGACCGCAACTCCATCAAGGTCCGCGGCCGCTCCAAATCCCTCATCTACAAATCCTCCATCAAGTACATGTACAAGCTCGGCGACAACGGCTAAGCAGCAGTCCGAATGGCGAGACTGACTTTTCGTTGAAGATGGTGCGAGGCCACGCTGCGCCAAGAGCCACGAATATCGAAAAAAACGGGGAGCCCGGCTCTAAGCCCGGCTCCCCGTTTATTCATATGTTGCACGTCAGATCGCTATAGAGCCGCCTGGCGTCTATTGGAAGTCCAGCGCATCATGCCCATGAGACTTATCAGCGCCAACGCCAGCAATTCCCAGCTTGGCGGTTCGGGAGTTACCTCGATATTGAAATCCACGGTGGCCAGCACATCGTAAGAATCCGGCGTCGCACCGCCCAGGATTTCGAAAGCTCCTATGTAGGTATTGTCAGCCGCCGTCCCGCTAGGGTTGTACGCCGGAGTGGTTATGTCGAAGAGATCGATATCTCCCGACGTGCCCGCTGGATAGAGCGACAAGGGCGCATTGTTAAAGAACCCGCTGTCATCGAGCGACGCCCCTGCGGTCAATGAAAAGGAATCGCCGTTCAGGTATACCTGGGCGCCCCCATCGTTGATGGCGTCAAGGCCCGTGTACTGAATGACGCCGGTGAAAGCGTATACGGTCTGCTCGCCACTTTGATACGGAGCATCCAGAGTGAGCGTAAGCGATTCTGCACGGGCTGCACTGCCGGCCAGCAACAAGCCCACCACTGCGACGGTCAATATGAGCGAATTTCTGAATTTCTTCATCGTTTTTCTCCTAATTCAATTCGTTAGATTATGTGCAGCTTCTTGCCAACTTATGGCAGCGTCACAGAGCGGAGGCTCGTCGAGTAGGTGAATCCCCCACCTGCCCCGGAAAACTTCTCCGCGACTCTCGCGCCGTCCAATCCCACACTACCCGGGAACGTAACGGTGAAGGTAGCGGTTGCACCTCCGGCAAGATCTCCCCATGTTTGCGGCAGCGTTGCGCCCGCGGTTGTGCCCAGCGTGGCTGTATTTAATGTCAGGTTCGACGCGGTGGTTGAGCTGGTGTTCTGGACCGTGATGACCAGGATGTAGCCGCCGCTGTTCGATCCGCTCAACGAGGAGCTGGTTATGAACGACACCGGGGGCGGCTGGACCACCGACACGACGACGTTATAGGCCTGCGTTGACCCATCCACCGCGGTCACCACAACCGGTATGTTCGTTACGCCCACCGTCAAAGGTACGGGAGCCGACGCCTGGCCGCTTGCGGTGGGCACTCCGTTCACCGTGATCGTGGCTCGCGTATCTTCGGCAGTTGGCGTCAGAGTAATGCTGGTGACGTTGCTCAGCAGATTCAGAGTGTAGCTTTTCGTCAACTCATTGAAGGCCGGATTCAGGGTTCCCGCGCTTGTCGTCAGGTTGGTGAGGTAGTAGGCATGAGGCACATCGTCAAGCCACGGCTCCATGGAATTAAGGCCGCCGTAGTAGGTGTTGAATATGCCGAGGTTGAGATAGTCGTTGACATAAACACCGCCGCCTGTAAACACCGCGCCCACAGGTGCCGGGGTGCCGGTGAGCATGAACTGGCCAGTCGGGGTGGACGACAGCGGAATGTTGTAGAACACCATGTTGGCAAACGTGACCATGTCCTTGAGCTGTTGCGTGGTTTGTGCGTGACCGCTGTTGGTGTACGCATTGTCGTACGCCAAAAACTGATCGGCGCCGAGGAAGTGGTACACCGGCTGCGCGCCCGTGAATCCGATCGAATCGCCCTCAGGATTGTCGGCATAGTCGTTGTTTGAGGAATCGATGAGTACGGCGCGAGGCGCGATGGCCGCAACAAGCGTGGAGTGGTCAAACGGCATGCGGTTGCCTGTGCCGTGAGCCGGGCAAGCGAAGTTGAACATGCGCGAACCCACCATGGGCATGCCCGGCGCTGCCGGAGCGTTGGTGTTGGATTGCCCCAGCGGGTAGGGATACCACTCATCAAGGAAACGCTGGAACATTTCGTTGGAATTCCACGCGTTATGCCAGATGTGATCGCCCATCTCCTCGGCGCCGGTGGCTTGGCCCCAGGGATACACATTTCCCCTTGGATAAGTGCGGCAAGGGTTGGCGCCGAAGGAATCGTAGCGGTACGACGTAGCCCCGCCGCTTCCAGCCACGGACGGAACCGTGAGCCCAAACCGGGAGTCCAGCAAGCCCGCCACAAACGACGCTTTGCCAAGGCGGGAGACACCGGTAACCGCCACCTTGTTCAAATCAAGAAGCGCCGCGAAATTGGGATTGTTTGCTACAAGATTTTGCAGAGCGTCAAGGCTCCGGCTGGCTCCCCATGCCCACACCGTCGTGCCGGAAGTATCGTTTCCCGCGACAACGCTGTAGGGATACATGGTGTAGTACTGCCCGGTATGCGTGTAGCCAGTGGAATCCTCACCGAAGTTCGTGTACGTCACGGCCAGAACCGCGTAACCGCCACCGGTCCAGGTCGTGTTCGATCCGCCTATCGACACGATGAGCGGATACTTACCAATCACGCCAGCCGGGTTCGGCGTCGTGTTTCCGGGAACCGTGAGCGTAACGTTCCAGGCACCGCTGTGCGCTGCCGCAGGATCCGTCGCGGTCACGGCAATTGTGTAAGACTTCGCTGTCGATCCCGGCGCCGAATAGGTTGCGGTTCCAGTGACCGACGGGGTGTGCGAGTACGCGTAGCCAAACTCGTAATACTCGGCCAGGCCCTTCAGTTCCGCCGCGCGGTTGTTCCAGTCCGATACCGTGTTCACTCTGTTGCCGTTAAAGAATTGGAAAGGATCATTCAGGTTATACACATTCGGCAAATCGAACGGATCGGGGTAAGGCGGCGGCGTGTTGTTTGTACCCGTCGGTGAGCAAGATGGGCATGGCCCGGCTCTGCGCAAACCGAGCATTGCGGCGTTGAGTTGCTGGACGGCGGTGCTCACCTGTGTTTCCGTGGCTGCCGCCCCCTCTCCAAGAACCGCGTTGGCGTTATTCAGCGCGCTGGTCAGCACCGCGAAGGTCGAGGGCGTCCACTGCGCGCTCTCGGCAGCAATGGCATTCATCATCGTGACATCGTTCTGCAACATGAAGGTGCTGACCGCCATCGGGTCTGAGCCATTCCAGCCGCCCAGAACCACCGTGCCCCAATGGCTGGCGTCGTTGGTGCCAGGGTTGCTTCCGTTGGCCCAATAGACCTTGCAGGCAGCGTAGTTGTAGGGGGAGGTGGTGTCCGAGGCGAGGCTCACGTAAAAATCCATGCCGATCTGCGTGCCGTTCGTCACCTCAAGGCCGCCCGCAGGGATTCCCAGGCCGCCGGTAGCGATGGCAAACTCCGCGTTATAGCCTCCGGAAACGACTTTCAAATAATGCTGGACGACCGCCGCCGACGTGCCGCGATCCAAATAGACCTGGCTGCCGCCGAAGGTACCCGTACTGCCGGCCGCGCTGCTGTATGTCAGGTCCTCCAATCCCATGCCGTCCATGTACTTTTCCATCTTGTCGTTGTACACATCGAGCCAAACTCCGGCCTGCGACGTGCCGCTGGTGACCTTGGGGTCGGCCACCTGAAACAAGAGGTAAAGATAGGCGCCGTCCCACAGAGCCTTGACCGTCGCCACGGTGGCGGGATTACCGCCGCAGGCAGGCAAAGTGGCGTTGGCAGCACTGGTCACTTTGATGGTGAGCGGAACTGCGGTGGCCGTGGCCCACGCCGCCTCCGATCCCGTTCCGTCGATCGTGATCGGGTTGGCAACGGTGTTTGTGAATTGGGCGTTGAGCACCTGGCCTGGCAAGCAAAGTACTGGGCCGTTGGTGGGTGGTTGGACGTTGGAACTCCAACATGCTGTCAATCCGGACGGCGTCTGCGCCGACATGCGGTTGCTCGCCAGAAAACTGGCGGCCAAAACCACTGTAATCGCGATTACCCTACCAACAGTTTTGTTCATTGTGCTCTCCTTGTGCCGATTGCCTGTTCCACAAACGCATACATAATGTGCCTCCGCACCGTTTTCTAAAGTCTTCGAATTTTGGCGCAACCATGTCGGATTCGAGACGTACGGCGGACCTGGTCGTCTCGCTTCGCCGCTGCCGTCATTTCGCGGATCGAATTCCGTTCAGATTGCGTCCGACGCGCGACTTCCCCTCTGGCGGGGAGAGCCAGCATCTGCTGACAAGCCAGAAAGCGAATCGGTCCAGCCTGCAAAACTGCTAAGCAAAATAGAGAGGAAGATCGGATGATGCCTAGACAGAGACAGCCCGTGACCGTCAGGAATGCGCAAAACTGCTATGTGATCAATAATTTGACGCGAAGGCTTGGGCCCGTAACCAGGAGAACAGAAAGGCGGTCCGTTTCGAGGAAGTGCGCGCGGCTACGTTCAGGGAATCCGAATCAACAAGCAGGAATCCTCTTGTCACCCAAAGAAGGCCGTCTTCGCAACGGCCCACGGTAATCGTGCTCGAAGTCGGCAAGCGCATCGACGGTTGCAGTGATTAGTGTGAATGTGGGTGATCAGGGAGGCAGTCATCAGTATGAGTGTCGGGAATTAGCGGTCTGTTCACACTCACACTCGCACCTTATTCAGATCGTCCCCGCCTTCTTCAGCCGATCCCGTATCGCCGCGCCAATCCCCTCCGCCGCCGGCAACGGACAAAGAATTACCGTGCACCCCGCGGCATCGAGCGCGCGCAATCCTGCATAGAGCCGTTGCGCAAGCTCTTCCGGAGCGTTCCATCGCCCCCACAAAAAAACGCGATCCTCCGCGATCGCTGCAGGCGCAGTAACTCCGTCGGGCAGCATCACCCCGACGCGCTCGCTTGTTTCGCTTCTTGCCGCCGACTCCAGGCACGCAGCCAATTCCGCAAGCGCCGCTTCCACCAGCACCAGCCGCGCCCGCGGCGCGTAATGACGTATCCCCACCCCCGGTGAAGGCAGCGCTTCCGCGGGCGTCTCACGCAGCGCTTCGCCGCTCCGATACATCTCCACCGGCCCGGCCACTGCGCGAATCTGCTCTGCCGTCACCGCGCCCGGCCGGTAGATCGTCATCGGCGTCGTCGCGGGATCGAGAACCGTGGACTCGACGCCGCGCGTCGCAGGCCCCGCATCAACTACCGCGTCAATGCGCCCGTCGAGATCGTCCAGCACATGCTGCGCCGTCGTGGGGCTGATGTGCCCGAAGCGGTTGGCGCTGGGAGCTGCCACGGGAACTTGGGCGCGTCGAATCAACTCAAGCGCGACGGGATGTGAAGGCATGCGCACGCCCACCAGCGGCCGGCCCGCGGTCACAGCATCGGGCACCGCCGCTGCGCGCGGCAGCAAAAGCGTGAGTGGCCCCGGCCAGAACGCGTCCATCAGCCGCCGCGCCTCCGCAGGCACCTCCTCCACCAACCCTTCGAGCATCGCCACTGAAGCAATGTGCACAATGATCGGGTCCCATGCAGGCCGCGACTTGGCGGCAAAGATGCGCTCCACGGCGGTGCGATCGAGCGCATTCGCTCCCAACCCGTAGACCGTCTCCGTCGGCAGCGCCACCAACCCTCCCGCGCGCAAAATTCCGGCCGCCCGGTCGAGCGCTTCCTGAGCGGCGGCCGTATCCAATTGCGCAGGATCCACGATCAAGTGCAGAGTCTTCACTCTTTTATTGTCGCCGCTGCGCGCCCCGTGTGCCATCAGCCCGCGCAGCGGGCGAAAGATACTAGCTTCTGGCTCGAGCCTTTGAGATTCACGCGCCCCAGCGCGCCCCTCCGCGCCATCGCCCGATATACTCGCTGTAACCCGGACCGCCCCATGCCGATCGAAACCGAAATCAAATTCCGCGTCACCAACCTCGGCGCACTGGCCCAGCAACTCCCGTCGATAGGATTCCGCCTCGAAACTCCGCGCAGCTTCGAAAGCAACGTCCTCTACGACACGCCGGACCGGCAGATGCGCGCCCGTACCGAGATTCTCCGCATCCGCAGTTATGCAGGCCGCTGGACGCTGACCCTCAAGCGCTTGCCGCGGTCTGATCCCGCCCTTGATGCCAGCGACGCCCGCCACAAACATCGCATCGAAACCGAGACCGGAATCACCAACGGCGACGCGCTCGCCGAGGTCTTTCTCTCGCTCGGCCTGATCGCCGCTTTCCGCTATGAGAAGTGGCGTACCGAGTGGAGTGACGGTGAGGGCCACTGCGTCATCGACGAAACGCCCATCGGCAATTACGCGGAGCTCGAGGGCCCTTCGGCCTGGATCGACCGCACTGCGGCCCGGCTCGGCGTCGATCCCGCCCAGTACGTGACCCTCAGCTACGGGCGCCTCTTCGAGGTCTGGCGCGAGCAGCACGCCAGCACCGCCCAGGACCTCACCTTCGCCGCCATCCCCCAGCCCCCGTCCGCCCGCTAACCTGCTTGCTCTCTCGCTCCATCGCTCCCTTGGTCCCTGGTCCCATGTTCCCTTCGTCACTTGGTCCCCTGCCATTCAGGATTCCAATGGAATATCATGGTCCTTTGGGGTATTTTTAAAGACTATGCCCAGTGCAAGCAATGGTTCAGATGCCTTCGAAGGCCCATTCCTGACCGTAGCGATTCTGGACTCTGATGCGCAGCGCCGCAAGGCTGCCGCCCAGGCCCTCGCCGGGGATAAAAGCCTTCAGGTCACTGAGATTTCCTCGTTCCCCGGCACGGTCGAGGAGCTGGCGCAGTTGCTGCCCCAAACCTACAACGTAGTTCTGTTCAACGTCGACTGCGACCGCGACCTGGCCTTCGAGCTGGCAGAGAGTCTAACCGCCAATCCCAACTCCTACGTGATGGCCTACTCGTCCAAATCGGACACCAAGCTGGCCGTCCATCTCATGCGCGCCGGCGCCCGCGAGTTCTTCACCACGCCCGTCGATCCCGCTGAGATTGCCGCCGCCATGCAGCGCGCCGCAGACCATTATGCCGCGACCGCTCCAAAGTCCAAGTCCGAAAGCCGCTTGTTCGTCTTTCTGGGCACAAAGGGCGGCTGCGGCGTCACCACTCTGGCAGCCAACTTTGCCCTTGCGCTGGCACAGGAATCCGAAGGCAACACCCTGCTGATGGACTTCGGCCTTCCTCTGGGCGATGTGGCCATCAACCTCGGCATCAAAACCGAATATTCCGTGGCCAGCGCGCTCAAGCTTACCGACCGCCTCGACGCCGGGCTGCTCGCCAAGCTCGTGGTCAAGCACAGCACAGGATTATCGGTCCTGGCGTCTCCTTCAGAGTTCAGCGATGACCCGATGCTTCTCGATTCCATTGACAAGCTGGTCACCGTGGCGCGCGAAGCCTACGACTTCGTGGTGGTCGACGTGGGCTCGCGCATCGACCTGCTGAACACCTCGCTCTTTGACAAGGCGGCCATCGTCTACCTCATCACGCAAGTGGGCATCTCAGAGATGCTCAACGCCAACCGCATGGTGTCGAAATTCTTCTTCACGCGCGACCACACCCTGCAAATCGTGCTCAACCGCTACAAGCCCAGCGATCTGCTCTTCGACGAGCGGAAAATCAACGAGGCGCTCACCCGCCCCGCGCAGTGGAAGATTCCCGACGACTACGCCGCCGCCCGCCGCACCCGCGAGACTGCCTCGCCCATGGTGCTCGTCGACTCCGCCATCGCCCGCGCCATTCGCGAAATGGCCACGAGCGCCGCCGGCGTCACCGGCGAAAGAAACGAAAAGCGCGGCTTCTTCAGCTTCCTGCGATAAAGCGCGTCAGAATCTCGCACTGCGACAAAGTTGTCGTCATAACGAAATTGTCATCCTGAGCGAAGTTTGGCGCATGCAATGCGCAAAACGCAGCTGAAGGACCTGCGGTTGCTTTTCGTCAGCGCCCCACATTCTGGCCGCAATGCCATACGTCCTTCACTGAATCTGTGTTTTGATACAAGCCGGTCCATGCTTTAACGCCGTTGCGCTGGGTAGAGTGCTCGTCTGGCAATGTTCTCGTAGTGACAAAGTCTGGAACACGATCCAGGCTGGCTTCGCAGCGCAAGTGCCACCGGATGGCTTATACTGCGGCGAATTGCTTGAGGAGATCGCGCATGCAAACTGCTCCCCCATCCCCAGCGGACGAGCCGCTTTTGAAGCTTGTTACCGGGCCATCCCCAGCGACGATTCCAGACGTGATCGCGCTCATGCAGGCTATCGATGCACTCTTGCCCGTGACCGATGGCCTGAAGTGGTTCAATCGGCTTTACCTGATGGTGACGCAACAGGTGGATCTGTGCCCGCCCGGCGGCGCATGGCAGAGCCCGGCTTGGCTCGACCGCCTCGATGTCCTCTTCGCGGGCTTTTATTTCGGCGCTGTCGCCGGCTGTCTGAGCGGAGGCTCTGTGCCCTCGGCGTGGAATGCACTGTTCGAGGCTCGCTACCGCACCGGTATCGATCGCATCCAGTTTGCCCTTGCGGGAATGAACGCCCACATCAACCACGACCTTGCGCTCGCGCTGCTGGCCACCGACGCGGAGTTGAATGTGATTCCAGCACCGGGCAGCGCAGAGTCCGCCGATTATCAATCAGTGAACCAACTGCTGAAGACTGTCATGCTCTCGGCGCTCACCATGCTCGCTACGGATACACTCGGCGTCCTTGCGGAGGATACGGGCAAGATCGGCCGGCTGCTCGCCTTCTGGGACATTTGCAGCGCGCGCAACCTTGCCTGGGACTTCGCCAATCACTTGCGCGATCTAACCGGGCTCACTCGCGATGCGGCGATCGCAGTGCAAGACGCGACCACCGGCGCCCTGGGCCGCGCCATTCTTGCCGTCACAACAAAATTGCCATCCTGAGCGAAGTTTGGCGCATGCAATGCGCAAAACGCAGTCGAAGGACCAGCGGTTGCTTTTCGTCAGCACCCTGCCTTCTGGCCACAATGCCAGAAGTTCTTCACTGAACCTATCTTCGTTACGCACGTGCCCTGCTTTCACGCCGTTGTGTCTCTCGTGTAAAACCGGCAACAATCCACTTGCGGTCAGTCGAACGTGTTGCGATAATCTTTGGATTCGCAGGCGTTGCCATGTTTCGAGATTGAGACCGTTGTGCGAAAGTGATCTTGATGATAAGGAGGTTGTATGAAGCTGAGTTACAGGATGGCATTTGCAGGGTGCGTCGTTTTCGTTTCGGTGATGTTGAGTGGACGGGCAGCGTGGGCGGTTGATCCGTGTTCGCTGCTGACGCCTGCGCAGGCTGCTGCGGCGCTGGGCGTGCCGGATGTCAACGCCGGGCCCGGCCCGAACCGGTGTATTTGGACACCCAAGAAATATGCACAGGGCGCGGGGCAGCTTACGGTGCAGATTGAGGGCGCGAACGACGGGGCGAAGATGACGGGACAGGGGACTGCCGTGAGCGGTATAGGCAATGAGGCGATCCAGACGGTGGTAGGGAACGGCGCAGTGCTCCACGTAAGGAAGGGCAATACGTGGTTTGTGGTGAATGTGCACGGAGTTCCACTGGCCCAGGCCACGAAAATGGAGCAGACCGTGGCGCAGGAGATCGTCGGGAAACTTTGAGGTTGTGGCGATGCTCAAGGGGGAAGATGCCGGCGTCCGCGATTGCCCGCCGACCCGCTTTCTTGTTCCCTCGTTCCCTTGTTCCCTGTTCTTTACCCGGCCGCCCCATGGCACTTCTTGTACTTCTTCCCGCTTCCGCATGGGCAGGGATCGTTGCGTCCCACTTTTTCGCCCGTGCGCCGCTGCGAGGGCTGGCTCGATTCACCTGCGCCTGCGCGGCTGGCCGCGGCCAGCTCCCGCTCCTTCTTGCGCGCGAACTCCTTCTCGATCTGATCGATAGTCGTTGAAGGCGCGCGCGCAGGAATCGCGATCTCGCGCGGAGCCCCATCGTCCGCCGCCACTGGCCGCGCCGCACTCGCCACCGGCGGAGCGCTCGGCACCGGCCCGCGCGGCCGCACCGCCTCCGTCACCGGCTGTCCGTCCGGCCCCAGAATCTGCATCCGGAACAGGAACCGCGCCGTGTCTTCCTGGAACTTCAGCATCATGGCTTCGAACAACTCAAAGGACTCGCGCTTGTATTCCACCAGCGGATCCTTCTGCGCATACCCGCGCAGATTGATGCCCTCTTTCAGGTGGTCCATCGACAGCAGATGATCCTTCCACAGCCCGTCGATCACGCTCAGCATCACCATGCGCTCGTGGTAGCGCATCGTGCCCGCGCCAAGAATCTTCTCCTTTGCCTCGTAGCTCTCCGTCAGCTTGGCAAAAATCTCCTCGCCCAGCTCGTGCCGGCTCAGCTCTTCGTACTTGATGCCCGACCCCGCCAAACTAAATCCAAAATGATCGACAAGCTTTTCGCCCAATCCTTTGAAGTCCCACTGATCGGGCCGCGTGCGCTCGTTGCAGTACTCGTCCAGCAGGCTCGACAGAATCCCGCCCACATAATCTTCCAGAATCAGCTCGCGCTGTTCCACGCCTTCGAGCAGTTGCCGGCGCAGGCCGTACACCGCCTCGCGCTGCTTGTTCATCACGTCGTCATATTCGAGCAGGTGTTTGCGCGCTTCAAAATTCTGCGCCTCCACGGCCTTCTGCGCGCCCTCGATGCGCTTGGAAATCATGCGCGACTCAATAGGCACGCCCTCTTCCATGCCCAGCCGCTCCAGCAGCGTGCTCACCCACTGCTTGGCGAAAATGCGCATCAGGTCGTCTTCGAGCGAAAGAAAGAAGCGCGATTCTCCGGGATCGCCCTGCCGCCCCGCGCGCCCTCTGAGCTGATTGTCAATGCGCCGCGACTCGTGCCGCTCGGTGCCCAGAATGAACAACCCGCCAGCGGCAATCACCGCCTCGTGGTCCTTTTGCGCGGCCGCCGCGTGCACCTCATTCGTCTCCACCCATTCCGCGTGGGAGATTTCGAACTCCTGCCCCTGGTAATAAAACCGCTGGAACCCCGCCGGCGCCATGGGATTGATCGCGCCCTCGGCCACGCTGATCGCGCGCGCCTTTTTCTTGTCCACCAGCTCCTTGCGCGTCATAAAGTCCGGGTTGCCGCCCAGCAGAATATCCGTGCCGCGGCCGGCCATATTCGTCGAGATGGTCACCATCCCCAGCCGCCCTGCCTGCGCCACAATCTCCGCCTCGCGCTCGTGGAACTTCGCGTTCAGCACCACATGCTTCACGCCCTTCTTCTGCAAAATCGCCGACAGCCGCTCGCTCTTCTCAATCGACGTTGTGCCCACCAGCGCCGGCTGCCCCTTCTCGTGCAGCTCGGCAATGTTGTCCGCCACCGCTTTGTATTTTTCCTTCTCCGTGCGGAACACCACGTCGGAATTCTCCAGCCGCCGCATCGGTTTATTGGTCGGGATGACGACGATCTCCAGCTTGTAAATCTTTTCGAACTCGGCCGCTTCCGTTTCCGCCGTGCCCGTCATGCCGCTCAGCTTTCGATACAGCCGGAAATAATTCTGGAAGGTGATGGTCGCCAGCGTCTGGTCTTCCTTGCGGATCGTCACACCTTCCTTGGCCTCGATCGACTGGTGCAGCCCATCGCTCCAGCGCCGTCCCGGCATCAGGCGGCCGGTGAAGGTGTCCACAATAATTACTTCGCCATCCTTCACCACGTAATCCACGTCGCGTTTGTAAAGCGCGTGCGCCTTGATGGCCGTCTCCACGTAGTGCTTCAGTTCCCAGTTCTCCGCGTCGGCAATGTTGCCGATGCCCAACTCCTTCTCGATCGTCACCCAGCCGTCATCCGTTACACCTATGGACCGCTGCTTCTCGTCCACAATGTAGTCGCCGGTAAAGTACTTCTGCCCCTCGCCCAACTCGATGCCCAACTCCTGCTGGCGCTTGTGGTCGTGGTATTCGACCTCTTCGCCCAACTGGAGCGCGGGAATGATGCGTCGCGCGCGCGCGTATTTGTCCGTCGTCTGGTCCGTCGGTCCCGAAATAATCAGCGGCGTCCGCGCCTCGTCGATCAGGATCGAATCCACCTCGTCCACAATCGCGTAATAGTGCCCGCGTTGCACGCAATCCTTGATCTCGAACTTCATGTTGTCGCGCAGGTAGTCGAACCCGAATTCATTATTTGTTCCGTAGGTGATGTCGGCGCCATAAGCCGCGCGGCGCTCGTCGTCCGAGAGATCGTGGACGATCACGCCCACCGTCAGCCCCAGGAACTCGTAAATCTTGCCCATCCACTCGGCATCGCGCTTGGCCAGGTAGTCGTTCACCGTGACCACGTGCACGCCGTGCCCGGCCAGCGCGTTCAGATAGCACGCCAGCGTCGCCACCAGCGTTTTGCCTTCGCCGGTTTTCATTTCGGAAATCTTGCCCTGGTGCAGCACCATGCCGCCGATCAACTGCACGTCGAAGTGCCGCATCTGCACCGCGCGCCAGCCCGCCTCGCGCACCACCGCAAACGCCTCGGGCAGAATCTCATCGAGCGCGTCCTTTTCCACCTGCTTGATCTCGTCGGCATCCTTGATGCCTTCACGCTTCGCCGCAATCCGCGCCTTGAACTCGGCGGTCTTAGCCTTCAGCTCTTCATCCGAGAGCTTCTTGATCTCCGGCTCCATCGCGCTGATCGTAATCACAATAGGCGTGAGCTTCTTGATCAGCCGCTCATTCGCCGTGCCAAAAATTTTGGTCAGAATCTTATCGAAAAACACAATATTCTCCGCTATTCAGTGTAATTGCGTTCATCGCGTTGACTGGAGTGCGCGTTAAAGCCACAGGATGAACTTGCCGCGTGGGGTAAACACCCAGCGTTGTTGCGTGCCGGATGAAGATCGGGCGATCTACGCGCGCAAAGCGGGAGGCGGGCGCTGGAACAATACGAATAGATTTGGCGCGGGAAGCGCAAGGCCCTCGGCGTGAGGCGAGCGAACAGACTCGAGGTCGAGAGGCGACACCAAGCCGACAAAGTATACCGGGAGCAAATCCAGAACCGTACCGAGGTAATTCGACACGGCTGAAACCTTACGGTCCGTCGAAGCCGACACAGCGGTTTCCGTCAGAGAGCTTCCCGCAAGAAATTTGATGACGGGCGACGCATACGCACGCGCATTTTCAATGCCAGCCTCGGCACGCGCCAAAGACGCCAGGGTGATGGCTGCAATTGCCACCAGGATCCACGCATCTTTAGAACGATTAGCCCGCATCAACGAAACCTCATCTTACATTGTGCCACACGGCGAACCAATCCCGCTTGGCGCTCGGGTAGTGGATCAGTTTGAAACTGGCGTGAAAGGGCACGACTTCAGTCGTGCCGCAAAGGCCGCAGAATGAGTGGGGCCTTAGCCCCTGAGGGATGATCCCTTTTCAAACTGACCCACCACCGGCGCTTGCCCTTCGCCGTCGAACGATCAACTGCAAAACCATTGAAATCGCAGCGCTCGACCAAAAACAAAAACGCCCCCAATTTTCGGGGGCGTTTCCAGTGAAAGTGCTTCGACCCAGCTCAGTTGCTGAACAACCGCACACCCGCCGTCCTCTCTTCGCTGCCCATCACGTGGCGGCTTGAACAGTTTTCCGCGGCCGGCCGCCGCGCCGTCCGTTCTTCTTTGCCGCCGCCACCTTGGCCGCACTTCTCGATTTGCCGCCCAGCGCACCTAGGCGGCCCGCAATCCAGTTGCGCGACCCAAGGTACCCGAGGAGTACCGCCGGCAGGTAAAGATCGACGTCGATCTTCGGAAAGTGAATTCCATGACCCGAGGGCGAAATCTCGATTCGTTCCAATTGCGCGGTGGTAGCCTTTTCCAGTCCCTGTGCGTCGCGAGGCGAAAACGATATTTCAAGTCCCGCCGAAAAACGGATCAAGATTCGCCTGCGTCTGCGATCGTAGCGCGCACGGACGGCGCGCGGCGGTGAGAGTCGGAAGGCGTCGAGTTTGCCCGTGCCAAGCATCGAGAAGGATAATACCACAAACCGAAGCGCTTGGGTTTGCGCGCACAGACAGAGCAGGGCAATCGCATGAACGTCAAGACCTCCAAGCAGAGCGGCGATTGACCGGGTGCATGATGCATTTTTAGCTGTGGGAGAAGACCGGATGCTGGGAAAGTCGCCGGATTTGAATCAAACTGCGTGCCACTTGGGTCAAGTGGAATCAACGTTGCCACCAAAAACCGCGTTTGCGACTACTCTTCGGCAATAGCCGCTCCGGTACATCTCGTTCATGCGATTGCCCTGACAGACAGAGCCCGAACGGCGACGCGCCTAACCTTGTCTGGCATGAAACTTCTCCGCCTCCGGCCGTTCTTTCCTGTCCCACAACTTTTCCTTAGCCGGCGTCAAGAAATAACATCTCATTATACCGAAGCGCTTGGGTTCAGCGCGCGGCGCGATGAAAACTGAATGGCGACGGGCCTGGCCTTGCGCGGCATTGAGCAAAACAATCCACAAACCAAAGCGCTTAGGTCGGGCGTGACGCGGCGAGAACTGAAAGACGACGGGCCCGGCCACGCGCAGCATTGAGCAAAACAATCCTCTAAACCAGAGCGCTTAGGTTCTGTGTGGGGGATGGGGGGAATAGGGCGACATGATACCCATTCCCCTGCATGGTGGCGGATAGCCCAGGTGCCGGGGAAAGTGAGCCGCCGCGCCTCCAATAAAAACCCCCGGCTGATTGGCCGGGGGCTTTGGGTTTTGTGCGAGAAGAGCTCAGTTGCTGAACAGCAACACACCCGCCGCCTTCTCTTCGCTCGCATTCTCGTCCGCGCTCACCGGGCGATAGAAGAGCTGGTTGGCGTCGAGATACACCTCGAGAAACGCCGGCCGCTCCTGAATCTGCCCTGCGATCAGCGCCTCCGAAAGCGGATCCTCGACGTACCGCTGCAACGCGCGGCGCAACGGGCGCGCCCCATAGCTGCGGTCGACGAGCGTCTTTTCCAGAATCCACTTCTTGGCATCGTCGGTCACTGAGATCGTGATCGACTTCTGCGCCAGGTTGGCGTTCAAGCTCTGCACCAGCAGCTCAACAATCTGGATCAGGTCGGAGTCCGTGAGCGATTGGAAGAGAATGGTTTCGTCCAGGCGGTTGAGGAATTCAGGATTGAATGCCTTCTTCACCTCGGACATTACATTCTTTTCCACCGCTTCGTTAATCTGATCTTCACCATCGCCGTGGAAGCCAAGCGATTTCTTCTCTTTCACCAGGTACTTGGCGCCGATATTCGACGTCATGATCAGGATGGTGTTCTTGAAGTCCACCGTGTTGCCAAGTCCGTCAGTCAGTTGCCCGTCTTCAAACACCTGCAGCAGAATGTTGAATACATCCGGGTGCGCCTTCTCAATCTCATCCAGCAGCACCACCGAATACGGCGAACGCTTCACGCGCTCCGTCAACTGCCCGCCCTCCTCGTAGCCCACGTACCCCGGAGGCGAGCCGATCAGCTTCGACACCGAATGCTTCTCCATGTACTCCGACATATCGAAGCGGATCAGCGCCTTATCGGATCCAAACAGGAAGTTGGCCAGCGTGCGCGCCACTTCTGTCTTTCCCACACCAGTCGGTCCAAGAAATAGAAAAGAACCAATCGGACGGTGCGGACTCTTCAAGCCCGCCCGCGATCTGCGAATGGCCCGCGCCAGCGCAGAGATCGCCTTGTCCTGCGAGATGATTCTCTTGTGTAACTCTTCCTCAACCCGCAGCAGTTTCTGCGTCTCTTCTTCCTTGATGCTGGTCACAGGCACGCCCGTCCAGCGGCTCACAACATCTTCGATATCCTCGCGGCCCACGATTCCCGCGGCCGAGTCGTCGAGGTGGTACTTGTCGCGCAGCGCGCGCAGATTCTCGCGCTCCTTGCGCTCTTCGTCCGAATAGAACCGCGCCTTTTCGAACTCGTGATTCGCAATCGCCGAATCCATGCGGTGCACGATGAACTTGATGCGCTTCTGCACCTCGGTGATCTCCTCGGGCAGCGAGGTCTGGCGCAGCTTCACGCGCGCGCCCGCCTCGTCGATCAAGTCAATCGCCTTATCGGGCAGGAAGCGGTCCGGAATGTAGCGGCTCGAGTGCGACACCGCGAACTCCACCGCCGCATCCGTATAGCTCACCGCGTGGAACTTCTCGTAACGGTCCTTGATGCCCATGATGATCTTGATCGCGTCAGCCTCGTTCGGCGGCGGCACCTTCACCGCCTGGAAGCGCCGCTCCAGCGAACGATCCTTCTCGATCGACTTCCGATACTCGGCCGGCGTAGTCGCGCCGATGCACTGAATCTCCCCGCGCGAAAGCGCCGGCTTCAGAATGTTCGCCGCGTCGAGCGACCCCTCCGCCGACCCCGCGCCCACCAGCGTGTGCAGCTCGTCGATGAACACAATCGAGTTCTGATTTTCCATCAGCTCTTTCATGATGGTCTTCAGCCGCTCTTCAAACTGCCCGCGATATTTCGTTCCCGCCACAATCAGCGAAAGATCGAGCGCCAGCACGCGCTTGTCCGCCAGGAAGCTCGGCACCTCGCCGTCGGCAATGCGCTGCGCAAGGCCTTCGACGATCGCCGTCTTTCCCACGCCCGGCTCGCCAATCAGCACCGGATTATTTTTGGTGCGCCGGCACAAAATCTGAATCGCGCGCTCCAGTTCCCCCTCGCGCCCCACCAGCGGATCCAGTTGCCCATCCATCGCAGCTTGCGTAAGGTCGCGGCTAAACTCCGCCAGCAAACTCGACTCCCGCTGCCGCTGCTGCGGCGGCGCTTTTTCCTGCGTCACTCGCGCCAGCTCGTCGCGAATCTGCGCCAGCTTCAATCCGCGCTCCTGCAGAATCTCCGACGCGAAGCACTTCTCTTCGCGCAACAATCCCAGCAGCAGATGTTCGGTGCCGATATGTTTGTGCCCCAGCCGTTCCGCTTCTTCTGCGGCGTAGGCCAGCACCCGTTTGCACTCGTTCGATAGCGGCAAATCGACGCTCGTCGACACCTTCTCGCGGATAGTGGTGTGCGCTTCAATTTGCTTGCGTATTGATTCAACTGATGCGTGCGAGCGCAGGAAGCGGTTGGTCAGCGCCTTGTCTTCGCGCAGCAGTCCAAGCAGCAAGTGCTCGGTCTCTATATAAGGCGACCCAAACTGGCTGGCCTCATACCGCGCGAAGAAGATCACGCGCCGTGCCTTCTCCGTATACCGTTCGAACATGATGTGCTCCTCCCCGTCCTCGGGGCTTGTCCCAGGGCTGCCCGCCTCAGTCGCCGTCCGGTGATTCTCCCGGCCTCGGCCCTCAAGCGCGCGCCCTTCCCGTTGCTTCGCCGCCGGAGGCTCCAAAAATGAGAACCCACGCTCCGAACAGCTCTTTTAGATGGTTCCGGGTTAGCCTCAACCCTTGCCGTCCACCGGCCTCGCCTGGCCCGGCAGACTCCCATCCCGACCTCTTCAGCCCGCTGGGGAATTCCTTTGCTGGGCTATACCTCATAAGACTCCACATCTGCGGAAAATGATGCAATTGCACGCAAGGGTTACAGGTTACGTTGCTGGCTGGGCAGCGTCTGTGAGCGCTGTCAACCTTCCGCCCGCGAGGCGAAGAATCCGCGTACATCGCTCGGCCAGTTCCATATTGTGCGTAACCAGAATGGATGTAAGCCCATGGCTCGCGTGCAGCCGCTCAATCAACTCAAAAACGCGGCCCGCCGTCGTACCATCCAGGTCGCCTGTGGGCTCGTCGGCCAGCAGCAGCCGCGGACTGCACACCAGTGCCCGAGCCAGCGCCACGCGCTGCTGCTCGCCGCCCGATAGCTCCCCCGGCCGATGCGCGCCGCGATCCTCCAAGTCCACCTCTCTCAGCCAGTTAGATGCTATTTCCCTGGCTTCGGATTGGCGCATGCCCCGTGCCATCAAAGGCATGGCCACGTTTTCCTCGGCCGTAAACTCCGGCAGCAAATAATGGAACTGCCATACGTAGCCAATCTCGCGGTTACGAAAGGCTGCCGCCTCTCGCGGGGAAAGCGAGGCCACTTTGACTGGGGCCGCATCGATTGACGCGAAGTATACCGTTCCCGCAGTGGGCGCATCAAGCGCTCCCAGAATGTGCAAAAGCGTGCTCTTTCCCGTGCCCGACTGGCCCACGATCGCCACCATCTCCCCGGCCGCAACCTCGAGATCGAGGTTCTCAAAAAGGGTCAGTTCCCCGCGCGCCGTGCGATACGACTTGCGCAGTCCTTCCACCTTAATGAGTGGTGCATCGCGCAGAGGAGCATCGCCGAGCCGAGCGTGCTCCGCGCCAAGTGGATCTGTTTTTCCCTGAACGAGTTGCGGCGAACTCTCCTGGACGAGTTGGAGCGAACTCTCCTGAACGAGGCGGCTTGAGCTTTCCTGGGCGAGTGGCGTTGAGTTTTCCTGGGTTCCAGACGCCCGCGACTCATTCTCCCGCGCGGCGCGGGACGCCTGTGGGGGAGCCGCTGGAGGGGGATGCGTCATCCGGTTGATTCCATTTTACAGGAAGCGCCCGCCCGAGCGCCTTATGTAGCGCCGGTCTCCAGACCGGCTGTACGGCCGGCGTCCACGCCGGCCGGATGACCCGCGGCAACCCCGGGCGGGTGCCCCCGGTCCCTCGCACTCGGGGACCGGGGAGGGTCGCTCGCTAGCTCGCCCCACTCAGCCCCACTTCTTGCCCAGAGCTTCCAGATTCGCCTCGCCCAATTCCTCAGGCAGCATGCAAATCCTGAACTCCACCTCGGCGTTGAGGCTCAGGAACCATGGCTCGGCCAGCCGCGGTATGTCCGTGCCGCCTTGCACATCGACAATCAACACGCAACCGCGTTTGCCTTCGCGCTCGCTAAAGTACGCAGCCTCGGGCTTGGCGTCTTCGAGAATTTTCTTCATCGTGGAACCGATAGTTCCATTGCGAACCAAAGTATTGAACGGCTCAGGGGGAAACTGAACCAGCATCATCATGCGCATACTTGCTCCTCCGGCGCTTTCGAAATTGCCTCGGGGAAGGCGGCGCCAACTCCGGACGCTACAGCACGCGCGCAAACCGTGTCAAAACAATTCTCGGTTTTCTCCGCGCCGCCTTTAAGTAGCGCCGGTCTCCAGACCGGCTGTACGGCCGGCGTCCACGCCGGCCGAAACGCCCAACGCCGCCCGCTTGCTATCATCAAATCAGCGGGCCGCCGCCGCAATCTTCCTGCATCCCTGTGACTCCTGTTTCACAATCCGCCCTATCGCCCGACGTCGCCGTCCCCACTGCGGAAACCACGTCGCATGCCCTCCACGCGCCCCAACCCGGCGCCACCGCAACCCTCATCCACGACCTCCGCGAACTCTTCAAAGTCAAAGTCGTCGGCCTGGTGCTCGTCACCGGCTGGGGCGGTTTCTATCTCGGCTCCATGCAATCCGGCATCTCCACCTTGCAGCGCGGACTGCTCGACGTGCTCCTCGGCATCGGTCTCGTCTCCGCCGGCGCAGGCGCGCTCAACCAGTGCCTCGAGCGCACCACCGACGCGCGCATGAAGCGCACCGCCAATCGCCCTCTGGCCTCCGGCCGTTTCCCGCTCGCCGTCGGAATCATCGCCGGCCTGGGCGCCATCGCGCTCGGCGCGGTGTGGCTCATGCTCTATACCAACCCGCTCACCGTCGCGCTCGCGCTGCTCACCGCCTTCACCTACGTCGCCATCTACACCCCGCTCAAGCGCGTCACCTCGCTCGCCACTTTTATCGGCGCATTCCCCGGCGCTATGGGCCCCATGCTCGGCTGGACCGCCGCCCGCGGCCGCGTCGAGTGGCCCGCCGTCGCCCTCTTCGCCATCCTCTTCGTCTGGCAGTTCCCCCACTTCATGTCCATCGCCTGGCTCTATCGCGACGAATACGCCCGCGCCGGCATCCGCATGTTGCCCGTCATCCAGCCCGACGGTTGGTCCACCGTTGCTGAAGCCATCTTCTACGCCGTCGTCATGATTCCCGTCAGCCTCGCTCCCTGGCGTCTCGGCATCACCAGCGCGCTCTACGCAATTCCGGCCACCGCCCTCGGCCTCGTCTATCTCGCCTACACGCTCCGCTTCTCCCGCATCCTCCGCGCCAAAACCGAAGACGAAAGCCGCATGTTAGCCCGCGACCTGCTCAAAGTCAGCGTGCTCTACCTGCCGCTGCTCTTCACCGCGCTCATGCTCTGCGCAAAAGCAAGGGGATAAATCTTTGACGGCATAGTCCTGCACGAACAGCAAGCAGACAAAATATACGTTGTCATCCTGAGCGGAGTTTGGCGCGTTTACGCGACAAACGAAGTCGAAGGATCTGCGGTTGCTTTTCGTGGCGGCTGCGGGTCGCATGTCGAATAAGGGCACCCCACATCCTGAATGCGCGCCAAATTCAATAAGACGAAGGCCCTGAAATCACGCTTAGATTTTTGTGCGAATTCTGAGGATTGCACTCGGCGGCAATTCTATTGACCGCGAAATAACTGCCGGGTAGGCGACGATACACTCGGGATATGTTCTCCTTGCTAAAGAGACGTCCAAACGCGGCCTCGGCCATGAGGCGCGCAATTATCCTGAAATGCGCCTTTGTTAAGGGCCTTGCGGCGCCTCCAGTCGAGTACCTACAGAGTGTTATGAGCCAGTGGACTCCGGAGGAAAGATCCATGCTCGCGGCAGACGCCGCGCAGATATTTATGCGAGATGTCAACCACTTGAAAGCTGCGGGACTCTGGCCGGATGTAGAAGAGGATGAGAGGATTTTCCTGCAGGTTGGGATCGAGCAAATCAGTGCGCAACAGCGGATCGACGCAGGCTGGCAGGCTGAATCGATCGCATGTTTGCTTTGGGCACTCAAGGCTATTCCGGAATTGCCGCCCTACGATCAGGAAGCAAGCCCTGAACTGGTCAACGCGCTTCCAGCGAATTCCATCAAGGACCTCATCAAGCAAGCCCATTTGCGTCCCCAAGAGGAGATCAAGAGGCAGAGGAACATCGCGGAACTTTGGCATTGGCGGGCGCGGACACGACGACTGCAGGAGGAAGGGCATTCGTTTCAGTTGCCAAGTGCTTACACGATTGAGCAGGTCATCGAATTAGCTGCATCAAAAGGTGCCGAAAATGGGGATTTGCCGCAACCAAGCGGATCCGACTTTCCCGCCAAGGGAAAGCCCTACCGCGACCTTTCTCCTGAGGAGTTCGCCAGCCTGACCTCAATTGCACAAGAACGACATAAAGCTCTCAATTGGCTTTGTGGTTTCTCGCCAAGTGGCCTGTGGGCAGACACCCCGACAGACACATAGGACTCTCTGTTGCATACGCGTTAGAAGAGATTTCATTGAAGGTGCCGTTGGCGTACACCGTCCAACCTGCAATCACCGGTTGATCACCACCTGCCGGCGACTTAAGCTACAGAAGAACACCGGCAGCTTGCTTTTATCGCCATAAGAAACCAGGAAAACATGACCACCACCGCACCCACCTCCGCACCCCGCCCCGGCACGGCCCCGGCCATCGCCGCCATCCTTCTCATCAGCGCCGCGGCCACGGCGTTTCTCTTTTGGCTTATCTATATTCATCCCGCCGCGGCCACGAGCGCCCAATTCGCCTTTCTCCCCGCGCTCAACGCCATCCTCAACGGCCTCGCCGCCATCGCGCTCCTCATCGGCTACACCTTCATCCGCGCCCGGCAAATCCCAAAACATCGCGCCGCCATGATCACGGCCTTCATCTTTTCCACGCTCTTTCTCGTCAGCTACATTGCCCACCACGCGCTGCACGGCGACGTTCGCTACCCCATCCACGCCGCCTTCCGCACGTTTTACCTGTGCCTGCTCGCCAGCCACATCGTTCTCGCCATCGTCGCGCTGCCTCTGGTCCTCATCACTTTCTTCTTCTCGCTCTCCGGCCGCTTCCCGCAGCACCGCAAGATCGCCCGCTGGACCTTCCCCCTCTGGCTCTACGTCTCCGTCACCGGCGTCATCACCTACGTAATGCTCCGCCTCGCGCAAGGCTGAAGCCCATGTAACACCGGTCTCCTGACCGGCTGTACGGCCGGCGTCCACGCCGGCCGAAACTGCGCCAACACCAATGCCGCCGGCCAACTTTCTGCCGACGCCAGCCCGCTTCAGCGGGCGTAAGAACCCCGCCGTTCAATTAGCATGGAACTGACCCCATGCCCCCAAGCCCGCCAAAAAATGCACCCCTGCCCGACGACGGCACCCGCCAGCTTCTCCAATGGGGCGGCTCGATGGTCGCAACCGGCCTCGTGTGCGCGCTTCTCCTCGTCACGATGCTCGGCGGCTACACACGCCTCGGCGCCAGCACCAACACCGGCTGGTTCGCACTCATTGTCGCGCTCATGTGCCTGCCCTTCGGCGCGCTGCTCCTCACCCTCGGCCTCGCCAAATGGCTTCGCAACCAAAAAGAACGAGGGAGCAAGTAAGCGACGCAGCAATAAAAACGCTGACCCGCCCTCTTGTTCCCTTGTTCCCTTGTTCCCTGTCTTTCAGCTCGACGATTCGTCCGCAGCGGGAGCTTCCTCCACCGGTGCTTCCTCCGCAGGCGCTTCCTCGGCAGGCGCGTCCGCCTCGGGGCCAACTGCGCTGCCGTACTGGCCTTCTTCCGCGTTGGCGTCGGCACTCTGCTCTGCGCTCTGCGCGTCACCGGCGTACATCTGCGCATCATCGGTGAATCCCGCCTCGGCATAACTCTCGGCCGCCTGCGCATCTCCTTCGGCGGTCTGCTGGTTCGAGTTGGCCCAGCTCTCGTCCAGTTGTGCAGTCCAGGTTTCGTCGGTGTTGTCGGGGCCGCCCTCGGCCGCCACGGTTTCGGACTGCTGGTACGCCTGCTGTGAATCGGCATAGGCAGCCGAGTAGTCGCCCGACGCCACAGCCTGGCTCTCGGCCTGCTCGGCCTGCTGGAGGTTCTGTTGGTCGGTCTGGAGCTGGTCGGCGTTTTCCTGATCCGTCGCCGCCGCCTCCAACGTCGGATCGTTGGGATCGTTGGGATCGACTGTTGCCTGCGCGTCCGGCTCGCCCGTCACCGTCGCTTCGTCGCCTGGACTTCCCGAGCCGCCTGAGCCCTCAGGTCCGTACCCGCCGCCCAGCCCCGGCCCGTCATCCGCCAGAGTGCCCGAGCCTTCAGGTCCATACCCACCGCCGAGCCCCGGCCCGTCGTCCAGCGTGGAACCGCCAGGTCCGTACCCGCCGCCGAGCCCCGGCCCATCATCTGCGGTCGCGGTGCCCGTAGATCCGTCGGGCGAACTCGGCTCTGCCACCCCGGTCCCCGTTGCGCCCGGGTCTGTCGAACCCGTCGGATCGGTCGCCGTCCCCGTTGCGCTCGGATCAGTCGGGTCTGTCGCCGTGCCCGTCCCAGTCGGATCAGTCGGGTCTGTGGGGTCCGTCGCCGTCCCCGTCCCGGTCGCATCCGGATCAATGATCACTTCCTCCACCACCACCACTTCTTCCACGGCTCCGGGCGCATCTGGCCCGCCACTGCTCCCCAACGGATCGAGAATTACATCGATAATCTCTTCCGTCACCGATCCTGGTTCCGCAGAATTCGCGCCCTCTGCTGATGTCGGGCCCGCACCACTCGCCGCGCTTGTCCCCGTGGGTTCCTCGGGCACAATCACCACAACTTCCTCCACCTCGTTCACTTGACCGCTGCTATCTTCCGGCATGATGGATCCTCTCTTTTCTGAATTCTGTTAATAGTTTCAACCTGGGGGCAATCGCTACTTTTCGCAAATGACTTATGGACGTAAAGCCCTGAAGAATGGTTTCCCCGCCAACTTGCTTTTGCTCAATTCCCTAATCACTTCTTGCTACCAGTGTGTGCGGGCGATGGTGCCCCATGTTTTACAGCTCCCGCTTTTGCCCCAAACGATTTCGCCGCTGCACCGTGGGCCACTGTTAGCGGCGCCATTGGCTTTGGAGCTGCGCCGTTCGCCTTTTCCGGCGGCGGCGCAACCGATTTTGCCGCTACGCTGGACGCGGCGGCCGGCGGTGCAGCCGGCTTTGTCTCCCCGGCGGCCGGCGTCGCGGCCTGAGCTGCCGGTGCCGGCGCCGATCCCGCCGTCGCACCCGCCGCTGGTGCCGCAGCCCTGGGCCGCAGCACAATCACGGTCTTGCATTGCGGGCAGCGCACATTCAAAGTCGTCTTGCCCCGCAACATCGCCAGCGGAACCCGCATCGCCGCATGGCACTTGTTGCAGATCACTCGGATCGAGTCGGTGGGCGCCGTCGCAACCCCCTGCGCCGCATTCGCTGTCACCGCAGCCTGGTTCGCAGCCTCGCCCGATGCACCGCCCGCCATATGCGTTGTGCCCATCGGCGCACCCGCGCCAACCGGCGGCCTCGGCGCGCCAGAAGGCGGCCTCGTCACTGGAGCGGGAGTCGCCTTGCGTACCGTACCCACACCCAATCCCGACCCCGCCTGCGTCGCTACCGGCGCCAGCTTCAGCCGCACCGGCTGGATGCTCTGGCTCCAGCGCATCAGTTCCGCCTCGTGCGCCGCCTGTCCCAGCAGCCGCAGCCGCCGCGTGGTATACATCGACGAAGAAGTTGTCATCTCAGAGAAGCGCGTCATCGAGTCATCGCTCGCCGATTCCTGCTTCAGCCACTCATCGATATTCACCTGTTGCAGCAGCCGCGCCGAGCGAATCGACCAAGCCAGCAGCACCCGCCGCACCAGCGCCTCGTCGCCCACCGCCATCAATCCCGCGCGGTCGGCAGTAATCTCCGACTGCCGCGACCACGCCATCAGCGGCAGATCGATCGCCCCCTGAATCAGCTTTGTAGGATTGATTGCATTGATCAAGCCGTTTGAGAGCAGCCCCGTATGCACGCTCACATCGCCCGCAATGAAGCGCAGCACCGTGTTCCACAGCGCGTGACCGGCGCGGCAGTGACCCATCTCGCGCGCCAGCACAAACAACAGTTCATCGCCGGCAAAGTTGATCAGATGCGAGGTCCCCAGCACGATGAAAGAGCTGTTCTCCGTGCCGTAGGTATAGGTGTTCCACATCTGGTCGCCGGAGATATAAACGTCCGGCATCTTCGGCAACCCCAGGATGCGCGCCGCCAGCACCGCCAGGTTCCACACATCGGTAAACTGCCGGGGCCCCAGCTTAATGGCATTGAAAGTCGACTCGATCCACGGCCGGCCAACTTTGTCTGAAACGTTCCGCACCACTGCATGGAGCGCCGAAATGCTTTGCAGCTTCGACATCGCCTGCCCGTCCTGCGCCCACAAAAACACTGATCGATCGAGCTGGTACCCCGGCGCTAACGGCCGGAGCCATCCGCACTGCGGGCACACAATCTCCGCAGCGCTCAATCCCGCTCCGTTCAAGCCGCATACCTTGCACAGCGGATGGCCGACAATTCCCGGCGGCGCTCCAATGACCACAGGCTGCGCCGGTATCATCTGCCCTTCGCCCACCAGCCCAGCTCCGCACATAGTGCAGAAGCGTGAACCAGGCACTCCCGGCCCATGCCCCTGCGGACATACCAGCGGTCCAACCACAGTGGTGGCCATGCGCTCTCCTTTTCCTTCTTCGTATGTGGGACCCGGATTGCAGCTCGACAGGGGGGACGAAATTGGGCCAATTATACCCACCCCACCCCAGAGAAACAATCAATGATTGCAGGTCAATGAAATAATCTACGCTCGCGGGCCAATTCCCGAGCTTTCGATGAGGCGCGCGGCCCCTGCTCCCGGAAGGCTAAGCGCAGCCCCCAATATGACTCCGGTTACGTTGACAACCCCTTCGTGCAATGCCATATTAGCCTGCACCCTCTTGTACCAAAGCGTCACAGCGTATCGAGCCCCCAGGTCACTGAGCTTCGCAGGAAGAAGGGTATGTCAACGTATAACGCGAAAGCGATTTCCGCAATCATTGTCTTCGCTGGACTCGCATCGTGCGCGTCGCACGCGCAATCCAGCAATTCACAGTCGCCGCCGGCGCAACCTCCATCGCAGAACGCCGCGCCCACCACCGAGCCAACTCTAACTCCCCTGCAAGCTGTCCAATACATCAATCAGAAGATTGTTGACCTAAGTCGTATCCCGGGCGGCATGGACACGGGCGTAGCCACCATTTGGCCCGGATACTTTGCCATCGAACCGTCCAAGGGCACACTTTGGTGGTTGCGCGGAGCGCAGACCAGTTCCTCAGGATGGGAGATTCGATACTCTTCGGTCCAGGTAAACCAGCTTGATCCAAATCTCCTCACCGTTGGCGTGGGCGAAGGCAACTACGAGAAGATCTCCATCCGCTGCAAATCCAATCCCGATGCCACCAGCGGCGGCCTTTGCTTCCACAATTGGGTCGCCTCCTGGGACGATCAATCTTTCGATCTCAAGGATGGCCATTTCAGCGATTTAAACGTTGCGCGTCCGCCTGATCATGAAGATCGGGAAATCCTCGATGGCTACGACGTTGCGGTTTCCCCGCTGAAAAAGCAAATTCTGCTTTTCGATGGCAAGGCAAAACAACTGATCGATGTGGTGCCCGCGCATCCCTCCACTGAATTGGACATTTACCTCGGCGCAGCCGATAGCGATACCGCCCAGAGAGTGCTTCGCGCGCTGCGATACCTGGTCAAGACCATGCCCGCAGGCGTAACCGAAGTGGACCCATTCGGCCCCTAAGTCACGCCCCTAACAGGCTGCTGAAAAACTAAATCGAGAGGCTCGATTTGAAAGGGCACGGATTTATCCGTGCCGATAAGGCCAGCAAAATGGCCCGGCTTCAGCCGCTGAGGGATGTTTTTTCGCTACACTTCGCGCTCGCTTGGGACTTTTTCAGCAAGCTGCTAAGTCAGACCTATAACTCAGAATTGCCGGGGAAGCGAAGTTTCATCCCATCGAGGGTGCCCCCGGTCCCTCGCCTTTGGGGACCGGGGAAGCGGAATTTCTCCGCCGCTCGAAAGTCCGTCAGAATTGCGGCGCCGTGGCCGGCAACGCCGCCGATGGAATGCCTTCACACACCGAGTTATTCACGGCCAGGTTACCTTGACCGTCGAGCGTTACCGTCCACACGCTGTCGTAGTCGTTGGCTGGCCAGTCGGGCGTCGCAGGTGCGCCGCCCTGCGGAAAATAGCTTGAGATCAGCGCAGTCACCATCTCCGGGATGGCCCCGTGCTCCCACCCCACCAATATGCTCGCATTGGAAAATCCGCCGCCGCCGAAGAAATAGCTGCTGCTTGCCGGGGCCGAGCTCCAATCGAATCCCTCCGCCAGTCGAAAGGGCAAGTTATAGGCGATGGCATAGGGTTCAACGGTCAGCGCCGGCCTGACATACGACCAGGTAGAAACTCCCAAGGAACTCTGTGTGCCCGTGATTGGCGTAGCGGGGTCGATCGCATATACCTGTGTAGGATGAATCCTGCCTCCAAGCACGCTCGGTAGAGCCAACGCACGCCATTGCCCCGCGCCCACATAGTTGCCGTCGTCGAAAGAACCTTGCGGATGCGCCTCTGCGTGCCGAATGATATACAAAGTTTCGTTAGTGTTGATTCCCGCCGGAATCTGCGCTCCGCCCACACCTCCAGTCACCGCAAGGTTGAAGGGCCTCTGCTCCGTGCATGCGCCGGTCGGAACCTGCCGCAGCGCAGGGTAAGCTGCAGACGGGTTCGCATTACTGTTATAAGTCGTCAGGCTGGCGCTTCCCGACGGCGCGATCGAAACCACATAAATCGTATTCGCTCCCTGATAACTCGCCGGTAAAGCCAAGTTATAACCCTTGGCTTGATTTATCCGCGCCAGCAGGCTGCTGGTAGTCTCCCACGGCGCAGAGAAGACATACGAGCCTGAAATGTTTGCCGCAAGAATGCTGTTTACCAGCGCCTCGTTGTCTCCGCCCTGGTCGGCGAAATCCAGCCCCTGGCAATTCGCGCACGAATCCGATCGTGGAGAGGCATTGATCGGGTAGCCGCCGATTGTTAACGGACTGCCGTAATCAGGGTAGGTAGTGGACAGGGTGACCTGTGTGAGAGCGGCGAACTGCTCAACGGTCTCAGCAGCAACCACATCGGGGAAATTGCCCGCGGTTTGCAAATGGGTCATCGGTGTCAGCGCATAGATTCCGTTGACGCTGGCCGTCCCCGCGAGCTGATGCAGGTATGCGCCCGTCAGAAGCGACCGCTGCAAACCCTGGCTAGTGAGGTTTGCCGTATAGGGATTCACATCCCCCGAAGATTGGTAAGCCAAATCCTCACTGACCACGAAAATCAAATTGATCGGTCCGCTCTGATGTTGCTGCTGCGGCTGTTGCGGCTGCGGCCCAACAAAGTGATAGAGCGCAAACAACCCTGCCGCGCCAGCCACCACCAACCAGACCTTGTTCTGCTTTTGCATTCCCGCCGCCGCTGGCATCGCCGCAAAAGGAACCAGTCCCGCCTGAGGAGGATATTGCGCAGGCGTCCCCGGCGGTGTCGCGCCAGGCGTCGTTGCCGGCGCACCACCCGCAGCCGCCATCCGGTCGGCTCCGCACTTCGAGCAAAAGCGCTCGTCGTCCGCTAACTGGTTCCCACATCCGCTGCAGAATGTCATGCCCATACCCTCCCACATTTTCTGTGATTCTATGAGACTGGGCCGCGCAATGGCATCGCTTTTTCGTCAGCGGCGCATTTTAACTCCGCCATGAAAGGGCTCAACTTCGAGCCTACCCTGAGCGAAGTCGAAGGGTGCCGCGAACCCAAAAAGTTGTGATCCTGAGCAACGTCCGAACATTTGGGGCAGAATCTCACGCCCTGGCGCATTCTCGCCCGCCAGAAGCGCTTCGGTCGCACAAGTTCGCAACAGTAAGCGCTTCCTGGCATGCAAAAACGCGCTCCAGAGGCCCTTTTCACAGGTTTATGGGAAATTCTATGGTTACAAACGCTCTTATTTGGTCAATTTCGCGGTTCCACTCACCAATTAAATGGTCAATTTCAAGGTATAACCCTCGCAAAATCGCAACCACCCGAGCGAACATTTGCGGGGCAAGTGACACCGCTTGAGCGAACATTTGGCGGGTTAAACGCACCATCGAAACGAACATTTGCATTGATTCCCCGGGACTTCCCTACCCGCACCCAACGTCCCGGCGTATCAAATAATAATTCGCTCCCCGGCCCAAAAACACGGCGCCCAACCCAGACGTCCCCCGACTCCGAGCTGGGCGCGCGAGTTACCCGAGTCTCCCAAAACCTGTCCCGGGCAACCTCTTCGACGTTCATCCGCCGCGCGGGGTTGTATCTCGCTAACTCGACTACCAGTACGAACTCAGCTAGCTCCGCTAACTCCGCCAACCCCGCTAATCTGCTAACTCCCCACTTACAAGCCGTTCTGTGCGCCATCTTCCGGGTGCACCACGCGATAACTCGCTCCACCGTTCGACCACACCAGCAGCAGAATGTCTTTGTTCTGCGGCACCGCGTGAACCTGGCTCACGAAGTTATCCGCGTCCGCCACCGGATGGCGATTCACTTCGAGAATCACGTCGCCTGGAGTGAGGCCCGCATTGTCGGCCGCGCTGCCGGGGCGCACCTCCTCGACAGCAGCACCGTGCACTTGCTCCGGCACATGCAGTTGCTGGCGCACGTCAGGCGACAGATCCGCAACCGTCAGTCCCAACCGGCCGCGCTGTTCGCCCGCGCCTCCGTTGCTGGCCTCTTCGGGCGCCTCCTTATGGAACTCGCCCACTGTTAGTTGGATGCGCTCCGGCTTGCCATCGCGCAGAATGCCCAGCTCAATTCCCGTTCCCGGCGCGGTCTCGCTCACCGCAACCTGCAGCTCACGCCCGTCCATGATCTTCTTCCCATTCAGTTCGCGCAGCACGTCGCCGTTCTTCAATCCGGCCCGGCCCGCGGGTGAATCGGGCGTAACCTGGCTGATCACTGCGCCGCTGGCGTCAGGCAAGTTGAAGAACTGCGCGTTGTCCGGCGTCACGTCGTTCATGGTGATGCCCAGGTAACCGTGATGCACCGTGCCGGTCTTGATGATCTGATCTACTGACGCCTTCGCGATCTCCGACGGAATCGCAAACCCCGCGCCCGCAAACGAGCCGCTGTTAGAAATAATGAAAGTGTCGATGCCGATCAGTTCGCCGTGCGCATCCACCAGCGGGCCGCCGGAGTTACCGGGATTAATGGCCGCGTCAGTCTGGATAAAATCGCCCGGCTTGCGCGCATCGTCGGTATATGGGTTAGGCCGGTTGAGCGCGCTGATGATACCCCGCGTTACCGAGAACTGAAAGTAACCGAAGGGGCTGCCGAATGCCAGCACCGTCTGTCCCGGATGCAGTTTGGCCGAGTCTCCCCAAGGAATGCTGGGCAAGTTATGCGCGTCGATCTTGATAACTGCCAGATCGTTGAGTTTGTCCTCGCCCACTAACTTCGCGGTAAACACCCGCCGGTCGTTCATTGTGACCCGCATCTCCGTCGCGCCATCCACCACGTGGTCGTTAGTAACGATGTATCCATCCGGCGAGACGATGACGCCGCTGCCCACACCATGCTCTATCTGCGGCTGCGGTTTCATTCCCTGCATACCCTGTCCACTCCCTGGCCCATTTGGACCGAAGAAGAACTGCTGCAATCCCGGCGGCAGATCCTGCGGATTGATGCCACTAGAATCCTGTCCGCGCCCGCGCCCGTGTCTCTCGCCTTGCTCATCTTCCGAAACCCGCGAGGTCACCGAGACGTTGACGACTGCAGGCGTAACCCGCGCGGCAACCGCTTCCACCGCGTTGTCAAGCGCGACCAGCGAAGACACGCTAGAGTCGTCCAGCGGCCCCGCAGCGGCAGCCATCGCCCGGTTGTGATCAAAGAAAAACGCAACAACAAAAAGAAGCGTAGCCAAGATACCCGCAGGCACTGTCAGCTTCTTCGCCCTTACTACTAATGAATTAGTTGTCATCGACATAATGATCTCCATTGGAATTGAAATTTCTGGTTAGAGTTTGAAAACCAGCCAGCCACTCTGAGGCAATTGAGCGGAAGGCCGGCCAGAATCTTCTGCATGTGCCGGATTCGCGCCGGGCGAAGGGCCGTTGGGATCAAAGCTGATCGGATAGACCGCAAGAATCAGCCGCGTGAAGGTGATCCGCGTGAATGCCCCCCCCCTGCGAGTTGGATTTGCGGCATCCACAGATTGTCCCGGCAAAGGCGCATCCGTGCCATAGTCGGCGAATTGTCTGTCGTGGCGCCGCGAAGTTCGCACTTCTTCCCACGTGGTCAGCTCGATATATCGCGGTTCGCCGGCAAAGGCGGAATTCGTATCTTGCCCGGCTATATCCGCGTCCGCATCCGGCATTTCTGCCCGCAGCAGCACTTCACGCGGAGCATCGCTCGTCGATGCAAGCTCACGCCGCGGTTCACCCGCCGGCTCAGCTGGTTTCGTTACGGCCCGGCGCGATGAAGCAGGAGTGAGCGGCGCAACCCTGTCCCTCGCCGGCAAAACCATCTTCGTTTCCACCACGCGCAAACCGGAATCGCCGCGCGCCGTCTGCGCCTCGAGAGTTACGGTCTTTGCGGCGGGAACAAAAGCCACCATCTGCGGACAGCGCGCCAACGCCACCGACGCAACCAGCAGGCCGCAGCCGGCCACGCCAACCAGCACTCGTGCCGCCATGGGATGAAGCACCTGTTTGCGCGCGAGAATGCTGTAGACGCGGCGCACCAGTTCGGGCCGTCGTTCGAACGCGCCGAGCGAAAGCGCGTGGGCGCGGCGTCGCTCCAATCGAAGCTCAATCCGGCGTTCGGCCAGACTGGTGAGGCATTCTGCATAAGCGCGCGGCGCCTGTGTCCGGCGCACCACGCCTTCATCGCAAGCCATTTCCCGCTCGCGGCACAGGCGACTCTCGATCCAGGCCAGCGCTGGATTCAGCGGGAAGAGAACCAGGGCCAGCTTTTGGAGAAGATTGGTCCAGTCGTCGCGGCGCCGCAGGTGCTCGGCCTCGTGCAGAACCACTTGCTCAAGTTCACCAGGCGTCAGGCGCGCGAAGAGCCATTCAGGAATCAGAATGCGCGGCGCGAAGAAGCCAATCACGGCGGGGCGGTCGAGCTGGCGCGTCGCGCAAAGTTCGGCGACTTTGCGGGAATGGTCGCGGCGCGTCGGAGAGGCAGCCGTTAGCAGCGCGCGTAAATTCGCCGTCACTGCAACGGGCGAGGCCGAATTCCACAGCCGGCGCAGGCGCAGTGAGTGGACGGCGAGGTTAGCCGCGCGCACCAGCGATGCCACCAGCCACAGCGCAGCAATCGCGAAGGCCCAGCGATCGTCAAGCTGAAACCAGGGCCTGGGTGTTGCCGCGCCCGGCACAGCGCTGGCCGCGCTTGCGGCTGCTGTGCCGTGCGCAAGCCAGGGCAGAAACCCAAGTCCCACCACCACCGCGAAGGCCGCAGCCCAGAGGCCGAAGCGCTGCGCTGCCCCAATGTGGATTTTGACGCGCGGCGTCAACCAGAGGCAAAACCCGAGCACCAGCGCGATTGCCGCGCCCTGCCACAAGGCCGCAACCGCCACAGGCGCGGCCGTCTGTGCAAAGGCAACCAGCCATCCGCCCGCGCCGGCCAGCGCCGCTTGCACTCCACCGGTCATGAGGGTCTGGAACATCTATTCCCCGGTCCCCTTTTCCGCACTCGCGCTGCGAATAGCGTCTTTCAATCGCTCTAACTCTTCGGCGCCGATCTCGTCATCGCCTAAGAGTGATAACACGAGTTGCTCACGAGAGTTGCCGAAGAACCGGCCAAGCACGTTGCGTACCTCCGTGCGGCTGGCCTCGTCCTCCGCAACGCAGGGAATGTACAAGAACGCGCGGCCCTCCTGGCGGTGCTCCACATAGCCCTTCTGTTCAAGGATCCGGATGGTAGTCAGCACCGAGTTATAGGCCAGCGGCTCGTCTTCCGGTAGTGCGGCTACCAGATCGGTCACCGCAGACTCGCCCCTCCGCCACAGGATCTTCATCAACCTGAGCTCGGCTTCGGTAAGCGTATTGGATTTCCTTGGCGGCATCGCTAACTTGTTGATTCTGCTTTCTGATTTGTTGAATCGCCCCGACCCGTACGTTCCTGTAGACGAACAACTAAAGGATTAGTTAGCAGTTTCCCAAATATTTTTCCTGCCGTCAAGCCTCGTCGCCAAGCAAAGCGTCAGTAGGTCTCCGACCGCTTGAAGAAGAACCCTCCTGTGCCCATCCTCTCGCCCGTCTTTTTGGGCGAATGATCAGGAGAACACGCACCTTGTGCTACGATCCGTGCAAGCGTTCACGGACTTGATTCTTTGCACGGAATCGTGGCTGGAAATTTGTCTTCCGGCAATGCTCACGGCGAACGCCTTTCCCGGAATAGCAGCTCGGACCGTACCTGAAGTTCCGCGCTCACAAGGGGTGGTATGGACAACCAGTTACGGCCTCTGAATCTCGGCGAAATTCTTGACCGCACGGCGCAGCTCTACCGGCGCAACTTCTGGCTGTTTGTGGGCACGGCAGCCTTGCCCTTGCTGATCGTATTCGCTCTCGCCATTCCCGCCGGAGCTATCTTCATCATTCCCGGGATTGCGAGCAGCAGGGCCGGAGAGCTGTCTCCCGCACAGATCGGGATCATCGCCCTTATTGTGATCGTCGCCCTGCCCATTTACCTTGCCGTGTACGTTTATTCCTACGCAGGCATCACGCAGGCCACCGTGAGCGTGCACCTCGGCGAGAAGCCTACGATCCGCGCCACGCTCAAGAGCGTGCACACCCGGTTCTGGACTTATTTGTGGTACCTGCTGCTGCAAGGAATTCTGGCCGCCCTGGTCCCCATGGTCGTTGCCATGTCCATCATCGTGCCACTCATCTATCTCATGTCCCGCCCTGACGTTGACCTTGGCTCGCGTTTCGCTCTTGGCTTCCTCATGGTTCTGGTGGGAGTTGTGGCGTTTGGCGCTATCGTCTGGTTGACATTAAGCTTCGCGCTGGGCATGGCCGCATGCGTTGTGGAGAAAAAGACCGCCTGGGAGTCGCTCGTTCGCTCGTGGCATCTGAGCCAGGGAACGCGCGGCCGAATCTTTGTCACCAATCTACTGGTCGCGGCGCTGGCTTTTGCTATCGGAATGGCCTTGGCCATCCCCCTGCTGATCCTCGTTGCCGTGCTCCCCGCGGCGGGAATCACCATTGCGAATTCATCGACGACATTAGTGGTGACCGAGATCCTGAGAGTGGCGCTGGATTTCATTTCGAAGGTGCTGCTGGCGCCTATCTATATGATCGCTGCCGTCCTCTTCTACTATGACCAGCGCATCCGCAAAGAAGGCTTTGACATTGAGTGGATGATGCAGCGGGCAGGTCTCACGCCTCCGCAACCGCAAAGCGGCCCCGCAGGAATTCTCGGGCTCGCGCAAACCCCATCCGCGGCATCGCCGGGCGATAGCACTGGAGGTTTCGGGCCGGTTACGCCGCCTGATACCGTGGAAGAGCGATGAATTCGATGCGGTCGGGGTCGCGTAAATGGAACGGTGAAGTGACGGCGAGGCTGGCCCCCGTTGTCTTGCTTTCGCTTGTCGCGGCGTTGTTCGTGCTGGCGACCGCCGTGCCGCACGTGCGCGCTCAGCAGCTTCCTGCCAATGCGAGCTGGCGCGATGTGAATCTTGCCGAGTACCGCCAGCACCTGAATGCATTGGACAGCGTAGCTGCCGATTGCCAGGCGCAGCTCAAGCTCAAAAAGCCGGCGCCTGCGAATAACAACGCCTGCGATCCCGATCGCGTTGGCCCCAACGATCGTGTGCAGGGTCCAGGCGCCACCGCATCGCAGGCGCGCGAGGTGCGCTACGACTGGCTGCGAAGTGTACTGATCCACGCGGGTGACAAAGGCAGCGCCGCGCAGCCCGTTGTCGTAGGTGCGCATTCGAGCGCTAAAAGCCAACCAAAGAACGCGAGCGATTTACTCAACGACGCGCGCCAGCGCCTGCAGATGGATGAACGGCAGGCTGAAAGCCCGCTCGCGACCAATCCCGCCTACACTGACGAACGAAAGTCTCTCGACGCGATTCTGGCCCAGCGCGATTACCAGGGAGTGACCAAAGTCTCGGTCAGGGACCGCGTCCTGGAATGGCTCGGAAACCTCTTCGACAGAATCCTGACGAGCCTTGCGGGGATGGGGGCGCGCGCGCCGTGGGCGGCACGCTTGCTCGAGGGCTTGCTGCTGGGCGGCATCTGCATTGTGCTGATCTGGTTTTTCATTCGCATCGAGCGCAGCGCGCGGGTGCGCCTCGTTCCCGACGTCGAACCCGCGCCGGGATCGCCTTCGGCGCGCGAATGGCAGTTATGGGTTAAGGATGCTCAGGCCGCGGCGGCAAACGGTATGTGGCGCGAGGCCATTCATTCCGTCTATTGGGCGTCTATCGCGCGGCTGGAATCGGGCCGCTTGTGGCCCGCCGACCGCGCGCGCACACCGCGGGAGTATCTAGGCCTACTGGGGGGCAATGATCCGCGCAAGCCCACGTTGACGGCGCTCACGCGCAGTTTTGAACACACGTGGTACGGCGGGCGCGACGCCGCGGCTGCCGACTTCAACACCGCATTGGAGCTGGCCGCGGAGTTGGGAGTCGAAGCGAAATGAAGCTCTTCGCCTCACTCGACGCCAAAGACCGCAAGCTGCTCATCGGCTGCATCTGCGCGGTTGTCGTACTGGCTGTGGTCACGGCTTTTTTTGCGCGTAGTGAAGACCGCGACAACAACCCTGTGCCCAGCACCTATCGAACAGGCAAGCATGGCGCCCGCGCCGCCTACGAATTGCTCAAGGCCAACGGTTATGACGTCGAACGGTGGGAGCGGCCGCTGAGCGACTTGCCTGCGCTTACCGACGAGCAAACGGTAGTGATCTTCGCCCAACCCGATCCCTCCTCACCCGAGGATTTCAAAGCCGTGAAAGACATCGTCGCGCGGGGCGGACGCGTGCTGGTGACCGGATGGTTGGGAGGCATTCTGGCTCCTGGCGGAAACAGCCTGCCTCCGCAGCAATTTGGAGCGGCCTGCAAGCTCACACCGCAGGGGCTCGACCCATTGGCCTCGTCGGGCGAAGTGTGGATGGTTCCAGAGGCCGCATGGGGATCGGACCAGCCGCTCGACCGCGTTGAGTACAACTGCGCTGGATCGCCCGCCGTTGTCGAGTACAAGAGCGGCAAGGGCGAGGTCATTTGGTGGGCCAGCTCCACGCCGCTTGAAAACGGTTCAATTCAGCGCGCCCAGAACCTGAATCTGTTTTTGAATTCCCTGGGCACGCCCGAGAACCGTCATTTCTATTGGGATGAATCGTTGCACGGCGAAGTCTACTCTGAATGGTTCTATGCCAGCGGCGCGGCGCTGAATCTGCTCAAAGCGGGCCTCTTCGCAATCGTATTGCTGGTGATCTTCAGCTTCAGCCGGCGGCGCGGGCCAGTGCGCGACCTGCCGGCGCCGGTGCGCGCCACACCGGTGGAGTTTCTTGAGGCGCTGGGTTCGCTCTACGCTGAGGCGGGCGCTTCGGCAACGTCGGTGGATCTTGCGTACGAGCGCTTCCGGCGTCGCATGGGCGACTTGTGTGGACTCAAAGGAACAAAGATGAGTGCGGAAGACCTGGGCTTTGCCCTTCGCCGGCGTTTTCCTCAAGCCCCCGAAGCGCTTGAAAAAGATTTAGCGGAGTGCGAGCAAGCCATCGGGAACGACACCTTGCAGCCCAAGAAGGCACTGGCGCTGGTACAGGCTCTCAGCCGCCACGGCGAAGCGTTGGATCGCGCCGCGAGAGCGAGAACTTACGATTGAAAATGAATTCTGAATCGGAAAGAACAGCAGGACGAGGAGCAAGGAGACCGGAATGAGCGAAGAGAATCCGTTGCAACACGACGCGCAGGCGCCAGGCACAACCCTCAAGGCCACGCAGGAACTGCTGACGCGCGCGCATGGGGAGCTGGGACGCGTGATAGCCGGACAAGGCGAAGTGATCGGCGAAGTTCTTGTCGCCGTCCTCACGCAAGGCCATGCACTGCTCGAAGGCGTGCCGGGAATCGCCAAAACCCTGATCGTGAAGTCAGTCGGCCGGCTGCTAGGACTCGCCTTCCAGCGCGTGCAGGGCACCCCCGACCTGATGCCTGCCGACATTCTGGGCACTACGATCTTCAAACCCGGCACCGACGCCTTCACATTTCACGCCGGCCCGGTATTCACTGACCTCTTGCTGGTCGACGAGATTAATCGCATGCCCCCGCGCACTCAGGCGGCGCTGCTCGAGTGCATGGAAGAGCGCCAGGTAACCAGCGATGGCGTCGCGCGGCAGTTGCCCCAATGGTTCACCGTCTTCGCCACTCAAAATCCGATCGACTTTGAAGGCACCTATCCGCTTCCCGAAGCGCAACTCGACCGTTTTCTGCTCAAGATCAAGGTGCGTTATCCCGCCGCGGACGAGGAGCGGCAGATGCTGGAGCGGCATCACGGCACGAGCGTGAACCTGCTCGATGACGCAAAGATCCAGCCGCTCACCGCAGAGCTCCTCCAGGCCGCGCGCAACGAAATTCGCGCCATTCGCGTGGAAGCCGACCTGTACGGCTACATCCTCGATCTGGTGCGCCGCACGCGCGAGTGGCCCATGTTGGCTCTCGGCGCAAGCCCGCGCGCGGCCATCTGCCTGTTGCGCGTGGCCCAGGCCTTCGCGGCCTTTGAAGACCGCGACTACATAATTCCCGACGACGTAAAGCGCGCCGTCTTGCCCGTGCTCCGTCATCGCATCCTGCTCAAGCCCGAAGCCGAACTGGAGGGCTTCGATGCCGATCGCGTGCTGAACGATGTGGTTGCGGCGGTTGCCGTACCGCGGGGATAAGATTGAATTCTTACCAAGGTGATATGAGAAGGAAGATAACCATCTCGCTCTCGAAAGATCTATTGGCGAAAATTGATCGGCAAATTCGCAAGCGGTCTTCTCGCTCGGCTTTCATCGAAGGTGTACTTCACAGCCATTTTCAGGAATTGATCAGGCGACGGATCGACGAGCGCGATCTCAGGCTCATCAACGCAGCGGCTGATTACCTGAATAAAGAGGTAGAGGATCTTCAGCAATATCAGGCTCCTCTCGAATTCGACTAAATGATCTCCGCTTCGCTCCATCCCGAAACAGTGCGTGCGGCTTGCCGGCCGCGCGGCCGCTTTGCCTTCGGCCTCACGCCGCGCGCCATCTGGCTGCTGGTTGCGGGCCTGGCGCTGGCCTTGCCGGGGTTTTTCTCCGCGCGCCTCGGCTACGGCATGCTGGTGTGGGACGCGCTGGTTCTCATCGCCGTGCTGGGGGATGGCCTGAGGCTGCCCGCTCCGCAGTCCATTACCGTTGAGCGTTCGTGGAGCAACGCGCCCTCCCTCTCCAGCGCCACCGAAATCGAGATCGCCGTGGAGCAGAACGGCAGCACCATTTTGGAGTGCCGCATCGTCGACGATCTGCCCGAAGCGCTGGTGGGCGTGCCCTCCACAAGGAGCCTGCGCGTCTGGCCGCGCGTGCGGGCCGCTCTGCGCTACAAAATCGATCCGCGCGACCGTGGCGATGTGACCACGGGATGGGCGTATCTTCGCTATCGGTCGTTGCTCGGCCTCATCGACAAATGGGCCATGGCGCCGCTCCAGCAAACTGTGCGCGTGTATCCCGCGCTTCGACGAGGTGAAGATCAGGAGATCTTTCTGGCGCGCGGGCGTCAGATCGACCTGCAACTGCGCCAGGTGCGCGAACGCGGACTGGGCCGTGACTTCGAGAGCCTCCGCGAGTATCTCGAAGGCGACGACCTGCGCGACATTTGCTGGACGGCCACGGCGCGCCGCGGGCAATTGATCACGCGACGCTACCAGACCGAGCGCAGCCAGGCGGTGTGGATCGTTCTCGACGCCGGGCGGCTGCTGCAAGGCCGCATTCTGCGCGACACAGACGATCAGGAGCGGCGCGGCTATTCAAAGCTTGACTACGCATGCTCTACAGCGGTCGCTCTGGCGCAGCTCGCGCTCTATTCCGGCGACCGCGTCGGCCTGCTCGTCTACGGCCAGCATGTGCAGCAGCGCCTGCTCCCCGGCCGCGGTCCAGCGCACTTGCGTCTTATTGTCGAGGCTCTGGCACAGGCGCGCGCTGAAACCAGCGAAGCCGATCACTTGCGCGCCACGGCCACGCTGAACCGCTGGCAGCCGCGGCGGGCGTTGATTTTGTGGATCACCGACCTGGCGGAAACCGCCATGCGTCCTGAAGTGATCGACGGCGCCATGCAACTGTTGCGCCGTCATGTGCTGCTTTTTGTGGCCATGGCGCAGCCTGACGTGGAAGCGATTGGCAAAGGCCGTCCCAAGAATGTCGCGCAGATGTTCCGCGCCGCCGCGGCCCAGGAACTTGTGCTGCGCCGCGAGCTGCTGCTGGCACGGCTGCGCGAGCAGGGCGCGCTCACCCTCGATCTCGATCCCGATCAACTCACCTCGGCGGTGCTCAATCAGTATTTAAAGGTGAAGGAACGAGCGATGGTGTAAGGACGCGCTCCTGGCGCACTTTTTCGACTGCCGCCGCCACCGGCCGGAACAACCAAACCAGCAGCAACGTGAACAGCGTCCCCCCCACCGTGAACTTGAGCCAGATGGGCGCCGCGGATGGCGAGAAAAATCCTTCCAGCGTGCCGGCAATGACGAGCAGCGGAATGATGCCGGCGACCATGCGCGTGGATTCAACCCCGGCCAGCGCGATGGAATCGCGCCAGCGATAAAGACCGGGAAAAGCCACGCCGCGTCCCAGGCGCAGACCCGCCGCCCCAGCAAGAACGATCGAGGGCAACTCCAGCGAGCCGTGCGGAGCCACAAAGCTCCACAGGCTTAGCGACAGGCCGTGCTGCTGGCAGGCCACGCCAATCACTCCCAGCAAAAGGCCGTTGAAGAACATGGACCAGATGGAGAAAAGCCCGAACACGATGCCGCCGGCGAAAGCCATAAAGCAGACAGAAAGGTTATTCGTCATGATGGCGCTGCTGGCTTCCGGCTCAACCCCCACAATCGACTCGGTCCACATCTCGTGGTGCTCGATGGTGTCCACCATCTGCGGACCCAGCATGTGGCGCATGAACTCGGGACGCGCCAGCGTGAGCACCGTGCCCAGCGTTCCACCCGCAACCATGATCACAAGCGACAGAAGTACGTAGCGAAATTGGCGCTGCACCAGGGCCGGATAACCGTCGCGCAGAAAGTCGAAGATTCTACGGAAGCCTTTGCGCCGGCTCGAATAGATGATATGGTGGGCGCGAGCCAATAACTGGTTGACGAGTTCGGCGTAAGCGCGCGCAGTCGGGTCCTGGCGCAGGGTCGAAAGGTCGCTGGCAGCCTGGCGGTAGAGAAGCGCGGTTTCACGCAGTTCCGCTCGCGACAGCCGCCGCACGCCGCCTTGAGCAGCCTGGTTCAGGAGCCAACTGAGGCGGTCCCAGTAGGGGCGTCGCTTTTGCAGCCACTGATTGGAGAGAATGATGGCCATGGAGCCGATTGGAGACCAGCTTAACATCGAGACCCCGGAGCTTGTGTCGATCGAGTTGCCGCTGGCCGGAATCGGCAGCCGCTTCATCGCCATTTTGGTTGACACGCTCATCCTCGGCGCGGCGGTCATTCTTCTCATCTTTCTCGCCGCCTTCATCCTCCCGGCTCTCAACCTGTTGGGCCCAAAGTCGGCAAGTTGGGGCATCGGCATCTTCTTGCTCATCCTCTTTCTGCTGTTCTGGGGCTACTTCGCACTCTCTGAGGCATTCAACAACGGCCGCACCCTGGGCAAGCGCGTAGCAAAGATCCGCGTGATCCACCAATCGGGCCGGGGCATCAATTTTGCTGAAGCGCTGGCGCGTAACCTGGTGCGAATCATCGACTACATGCCTGGCTTTTACGGCGTGGGCATTGCGGCCATGTTTATGAGCAAGCGATCCCAGCGCCTCGGCGACATGGTGGCGGGAACCCTGGTGGTGCGCGAACGTGAGGTGGAAGCGCCCATGTGGAACGAAAGCACCTCGCGCACCTTGACGGCCGCGGCGCTCGCCCCAAATTCGCCCATCCCGCCACCACACTTGTGCGTTGCGCTGCCTGCGCCGGCGTTGGCCAAACTTTCCCCTTCAGATCTCGAAGTGCTGGAAGGCTTTTTTTCGCGCCGCCTCGACATGGACCTGACCACGCGCAGCGCTCTCGCCAACCGCATTGCCTCGGCCCTGTGCGCAAAGTCCGGACTCACCGTCCCTCCGGAGATCAGCGTGGAAACCTTCCTTGAAGCCATCGCGCACCAGTACCGCGAATTGGGCCGCATGAGCTGAAGCAATTCGCACCGCCGCGCGTTTGTAGCGCCGGTCTCCAGACCGGCTGTACGGCCGGCGTCCACGCCGGCCGAATGTGCGCACAGCCACTTCGTCAATCTCTCGCAGCCGCGGTGTCAGCACGCTTCCGCGACGCGCAAACCCTCACCTAACGGCCGTTTCACACGTCTGACATATAATTGCCACTACCTTCGGGGGAATTTTTCGATGCGCCGCTATCGTTTCTTGACGCTGCTGCTCGTGCTGGGCGCGGGCCTTTGCGCGGCCGCCCAATCGACTTCGCCGGTTTTGCAAGCCATGCAGACCGAGTTGGACCGTTCCATGCAAAAGCTGAAAACGCAGCCGGTCCCGCCCTACTTCCTGAGCTACGAAATCGTCGACACGCACACCTACGCCGTCACCGGCGCCTTCGGAAAACTCACGCGCAGCGGCGAAAACCACCACCGCCAGCTCGACATCGAAATGCGCGTGGGCGATTACGCCATGGACAACACGCACGAGATTCGCGGCGGCCCGGGCTCGTTTACGGGTTTCTCTTCGACAATGGTGCCCATCGACAACGACACGGACGCCATTCGCGCTGTGCTGTGGTACCACACCGACGAACGCTACAAGCGCGCCGTCGAGCAGTTGACGCGCGTCAAAACCAACTCCCAGGTCGAAGTAGCGCCCGAAGACAAGTCCGACGACTTTTCGCACGAGCAGCCGCAGCAGTTCAGCGAGCCGCAGCACGACGTGAAGGTCGACCTCAAAGCCTGGGAAGACAAGATTCGCAAGTACACCGCGCCCTTCGCCAAGTACTCCAATATCTACGGCGCCCAGGCCGTATTCGAAGCGGGCTCCGAGACCCGCTGGTTCGTGAACTCTGACGGCTCGCGCATTCAAACCTCGCAGCCCACATGGCGGCTCTTCCTCATCGCCTCCACCAAGGCCGACGACGGCATGGAGCTGCCGCGCTACGAATCCTGGCTGGGATTCAGCGAGAAAGACCTTCCCAACGACGCGGCGGTGCTCAAAGCCGTCGACAAAATGATCAGTGATCTTGAAGCGCTGCGCGCGGCCCCTGTGGCCGATCCCTACACCGGCCCGGCCATTCTCTCGGGGCGCGCCAGCGGCGTGTTCTTCCACGAGATCTTCGGCCATCGCGTCGAGGGCCATCGGCAAAAGCTGGCCAACGAGGCGCAAACCTTCAAGAAGATGATCGGACAGGAAGTGCTGCCCAAAGACTTTTCCGTCTACTTCGATCCCACGGTCGGGCGCATGGCGGGAACGGCGCTTGCCGGCTACTACCTCTACGACAACCAGGGCGTGAAGGCGCGCCGCGTCGACGTCGTGGACGACGGCGTGTTGAAGACGTTTCTCATGGCGCGCACGCCTATCGAAGGCATTCCGCAATCCAACGGTCACGGCCGAGCGCAGGCAGGTTTCGCGCCGGTAGCACGCCAATCGAACCTCATCGTGCAGGTTGCTCAGTCATCGGTCAAACCCGATTTGAAGAAGCTGCTCATCGAAGAAGTCAAAAAGCAGGGTTTGCCCTACGGCCTTTACTTCGCAGACATCTCCGGCGGATTCACCTTCACGGGCCGCACCGTGCCCAACGCGTTCAACGTGATGCCACTTGTGGTGTACCGCATCTATCCCGACGGGCGCGAGGAACTGGTGCGCGGCGTGGACCTGATCGGCACACCGCTGACCACGTTCAGCAAGATCGTGGCCGCCGACAACCACGTGGAAGTTTTCAACGGCATCTGCGGAGCGGAATCGGGTGGCGTACCGGTCTCCGCGGTTTCGCCCGCCATCCTCATCTCGCAAATTGAAGTCCAGAAAAAACAGAAATCGCAGGAACGGCCGCCCATTTTGCCCGCGCCGTTTGCGCAAAAGTGAGGCCCGCGATGCTGAACAAAATGAAGATTGCCGTTGCCTCCCTGCTGCTCGCCGCTCTCGCCTGCGCCCTCCCCGCTTGGGCACAGGACGATGTCGTAATGAAGGCCATGCGCGACGAACTCGACCGCTCCATGAAGCAGTTGCAGCTCGAGAATCTTGAGAAGCCCTACTTCATCGCCTATCGCGTGGTCGATTCGGAAAGCACAAGCGTTTCGGCCAGCTTCGGCGCGCTCGACTCCAGCAGTCAGGGCCGCTCACGGCGCATCTCCGTTGAGGTCCGCGTGGGTAGCTACCAGCTCGACAACACAAACTTCTTCTCCCTCACTCTCAACATGTCCAGCATGGTGCAGGCCTTCAACGGCACCGCGGAACTGCCGCTCGACGACGATTACAACGAGCTGCGGCGCCAGATCTGGCTCGTCACCGACGCCACCTACAAAAAAGCCGTCGAGGATCTCTCGAAAAAACGTGCGGCTCTCGAGAACAAGGTCGACACCGAGAGGGTTCCCGACTTCACAAGGGAAACTCCCACGCAAACTGCCATCACGGCTCCGCCCATTCACGCGGATCGCGCGCAATGGGAGACCGAGGCGCGCAACCTCTCCGCGCTTTTCCGTTCCATGCCGGACATTTACACCTCCAGCGTCAGTTTTTCCGCGGTGAATTCCTCTGTGCGCTACGTGAACAGCGAAGGCACATGGTACACGCGCGAGGAGCCACGCGTAACCTTTAACGCCCACGCAAATACCCAGGCCGCTGACGGCGTTCCGCTCGAGGATTCGACGTCTCTTTACGCGCAGTCGCTCGATGGGCTGCCCAACATTGACACATTGACGGAGCGTGTCCGCGCGCTCGGCCAGCGCCTTCGGGATCTGCGGGCGTCGCCAGAGATGCAGAGCTACAACGGCCCGGTTCTGGCAGAGGGCGATGCGGCAGCGCAGCTCTTCCGGATGGTTTTCCTTCCCAACCTGCTGGGCGTGCGCCGGCCCATGATGGACGCCACATTGGGCATGCGCAATACCCCGGCGGAAAATGCCTTCCTCGATAAAATTGGAGGGCGCGTACTGCCGGATTTCCTTAGCGTCACCGACAATCCCACGCTCGCGGAGCTGAACGGCAAGCCGCTCGCTGGAACCTGCAAGGTGGATGAGGACGGCGTGTCCACGCGCGAAACCCTTCTCGTCGACAAGGGCATTTTGAAGACACTGCTCACCACGCGCGATCCGGTGCGCGGCATCGAGCACTCGAGCGGTAGCCGCCACGACGGCCAGGCCGCTCCCTCGAACGTGATCGTGACCGTGGACAACGGCTTGAGCCAGGACGATCTCCGCGCCAAATTTCTCGCCATGCTCAAGCAACAGAACAAGGAATACGGCATCGTTCTGCGCCGCATGAGAACCTCCGGGCAGCCAATCCTGGCCTTCAAGATGTACCAGGACGGACACGAGGAGTTGCTTCACGGTGTACAGCTCTCAGGGCTGAATGCGGCCGCATTCAAAGACATCGTCGCCGCCTCGAAAGAACAAAGTATGCAGACCGTGGAATTCCGCCCCGAGGCCTTGAACATCCTGACGGTCGGGCTCGGCGATGAAGGCTTCGCGCCGGTCACGCTGGCTGTGCCCTCGCTGCTCTTCGACGACGTCACGGTGCGCAAGGTCCGCGGAGAAACCGCCAAGCCACCCATCGTCCGCTCGCCCTACGCCGCGGAGAATTAGCAGCGCTCGCCGCGCCCACACCTGCAGCCGTATATTAAGATGCTTCCAGTACTCGCGCGGCGTCGCGCGGCTGTTTTTCGAGGAACAATCAGACTTCGACCGGTTTGGAACAGGAGAGCAAGAACATGGCCAAGAGCGTCAATAAGGTTTTCCTTCTGGGAAATGTGGGCAAGGACCCTGAAATTCGCACCACGGGCGGCGGCACTTCGGTGGCAAACTTTTCGCTCGCCACCAGCGATCGCTTTCAGGATCAGCAGGGCAACTGGCAGGACCGCACGGAATGGCACAATCTCGTCGCGTTCAAGCGCACCGCCGAGATCGTCCGCGACTACGTTAAGAAGGGCTCCAAGCTCTACATCGAAGGCAAGATCCAGACCCGTAGTTGGGACGACAAGGAAACCGGCGCCAAGAAGTACCGCACCGAGATTATCGTCAACGATCTGTCGCTGCTTTCGGGCCGCGAGGATGGCGGTGGTTCCAGTCGTTCCTCAAATGTGTCGTCTGCGTCGTCTAGCATGGACCAGCGCCAACCCGCTGCGAATGATGAATACTCGCAAGCGGCCGAAATCTCCGACGATGACATTCCGTTTTAAGAACAGGGAGTATGGAGTAGCCAATAGGGAGTAGCCCCTACTTCCTAGTGCGATGCTCCATCGCTCCCTTGCTCCCTTGTTCCCTGCTTTTCCAGCGGATCGTTCTCCCGATCCGTCACTTCCGCCAGTGCCGCCAGTCGTTCGGCCAACTCCTCCGTCCAACAATTCTCCGGCGCGCGCCAGCTCCAGTTGCCCGCCGCAACTGATGGCGTGTTCATGCGCGCCTCGGAGCCCAGCTCCAACAAATCCTGCACCGGCGCAATGGCGATCTCCGCCACGCTGCCCTGCGCCGCTCTGATCAACGGCCACGCGGGCCCGTTGTTTACCGGCCCAACCAGCGCTTCCACTGCCGCATGTTCCTTCTCCTTGGTCGTGTTCCACCAGCCTTGCGTGGTGTCGTTGTCATGCGTGCCGGTGTACGCTACGGTCGCAGGCACAAACTGCTGTGGCAGGTGGATGTGGGCGCCCTTGCTGCTGAATCCAAACTGCAACACCCTCATGCCCGGCATCCCCAGCTCCAGGCGCAGCGCCTGCACTTGCGGCGTAATCATGCCCAGGTCCTCGGCAACCAGCGGCAGCGGCCCCAGCGCCGCTTCCAGTGCGCGGAAGAGCTCCAGCCCCGGCGCCTTGATCCACTCGCCTTTCACCGCGGTCTCTTCCTCGGCGGGGATCGCCCAGTACGCCTCGAAGCCGCGGAAGTGATCGAGGCGCACGATGTCGTAGATCTCCACAGCGCGCCGAATGCGTTCGATCCACCAGTTGAATCCGCGCTCGGCAAGCACGTCCCAGCGATAAAGCGGATTGCCCCAGCGCTGGCCCGTGGCCGAGAAGTAATCGGGCGGCACGCCGGCAACGCGAATCGGCTTCAGGTCTTCGTCGAGTTCGAAAATCTCAGGGTGAACCCAAACGTCCGCTGAGTCCATGTTGACGAAGATCGCTACGTCGCCCAGGATCCGAATTCCGCTTCCCTCGGCAGCCGATTTTAAAAGGTTCCACTGCTGCGAAAACGCAAACTGCAGCACCTTCTCGATGGTGCGCTCGCGCCCGTGCTCGGCGGCGGCCGCGGCCAGCGCATGCGGATCGCGGCGTCGCAGCGGCTCGGGCCATTCCGTCCACGCGCCAGTGTTGAAGGCACGGCGCAGTACGGCATAGAGCGCGTAATCGTCGAGCCACGAAGCCTGGTCGCGGGAAAACAATTCAAATTCCGCCCACTGCTCCGCCAGCGCCGGCTCGTCCAGAGCGCGATCGAGGAAATTTTCCGCCGCCTCGTGGAGCAGCGGAAATTTCCGCGCTTCCACTTCCTCAAAATTCACGGCTCCTGCACCGCCGGGCAATCCATCCATTCGGTCGGCCCCGATCCAGCCCCAGTCGCGAAGCACCTCCAGGCTGATCAGCGCGGGATTGCCCGCGAAAGCCGAAGAGCCCGCATACGGCGAGTTGCCGTATCCCGTGGGGCACAGCGGCAGAACCTGCCAGATATGCTGTTTGGCGCGGCCCAGAAAGGCCACAAACTCGTGCGCTGCCGGACCCAGGTCGCCGATGCCTCCATAAGAAGGCAACGAACTCACGTGCAGCAGAACTCCCGATGAACGCTGAAATTCCATAACCTCATTATTACGGATGGATGGCAGCCCTGCAGAATCCAGGCCGATCTGAGACACTGGAATGCGCGCCCCCGCGCAGCCTGCTGATTGACTTTTGAGTTGAGGGAGACCTCCGTTGAAGATCCACCGTCGTTATTCCTGCCTTTGCCTTTTTGCCTTGATTTCGATTCCAGCCATTCTCTCGCCCTCGCGCGCCGCGGCCGCTTCAGCTCCGCGACCCGTCACCCTCGCCGACGGATGGAGATTGCAGGATGTAGCTAAAGTGCCGCAAGCCGGCGCGGAAGTTGCAAGCACCGCATTCGACGACCGCAGTTGGTACGCGGCCACAGTTCCGGGCACAGTGCTTACCTCGCTGGTCAACGACCGCGTCTATCCCGAGCCGTTGTATGGCGAGAACGAGCGCCCCGAGATCATTCCTGAAAGTCTGGCGCGCACCTCGTACTGGTACCGGACCGTAATCCGCGTGCCGCGCGCCTACCGCAATCATCATGTCTGGCTCAACTTCGAGGGCATCAACTACGCCGCCGACGTGTGGGTGAACGGGGTTCAAGTTGGGAAGATCCGCGGCGCGTTCATCCGCGGCATCTTCGACATCACCGCGCAGGTCAAGCCGGGCCGTCCGGCAGTGGTCGCAGTGCTGGTCGCTCCGCAGCCGCATCCCGGCGATCCGCACGAACACACGTTGCGCGATGGCGTCGGCCTGAACGGCGGCCTCACCGCCATCGACGGGCCCACGTTCCTCTCCACCATCGGCTGGGACTGGCTCAACGCGGTGCGCGATCGCGACACCGGCATCTGGCAGAAGGTATTTCTGTCGGCATCCGGCCCGGTGCTGCTCAAGAACCCGCTGGTGACGACCGATCTGCCGCTGCCGCGCACTGATTCCTCCGACGTTGCCGTCGAGACCACCGTCGAGAACGTGAGCGACACGCCGCAAACCGGCACGGTCGCGGGAACCATCGAGAACATCCGGTTCGAGCGGCAGGTTACGCTGGCCCCGCACAGCACGCAACAAATTGTTTTCGACGCCAAATCCACGCCCGCGCTGCACATCGATCATCCGCGCCTGTGGTGGCCAAACGGCTACGGCGAGCAGCAGATGTACCGGTTGCATCTCGCGTTCATCATCAACCGCGCTACGAGCGACGCCCAGGATGTCGATTTCGGCGTCCGCAAGATCAGCTACTCGGTGCCGGGAACCGACACGCTCACGATCTCCGTCAACGGTGTTCCTATCTTCATTCGCGGCGGCGACTGGGGACTCGACGAAGCCATGAAGCGCATCCCGCGCGAGCGCCTGGACGCACAGATTCATATGCATCAACTGGCGCATCTCAACATGATCCGCAACTGGGTAGGCCAGAGCACCAGTGAGGACTTCTACGAGTTATGCGACAAGTACGGCATCCTGGTGTGGGACGAATTCTTCCAGCCCAATCCCCTGGACGGCCCCGACCCCACTGATCTCGACACGTACGTGGCCAACGTGCGCGACAAGGTGCTGCGTTTCCGCAACCATCCTTCCATCGCCTTGTGGTGCGCGCGCAATGAGGGCTATCCACCGCCCGAAATCGACGCGGCGCTGCGCAAGGTGCTCACGGAACTCGAGCCCACGCGCCGCTATCAGCCCAGCTCCACCGACGGCGCCGGCGTGCGCTCGCATGGGCCTTATCGGTGGCGCGCCCCGCGTGAGTTCTATACCGTGACCGACGACTACTTCAAAACCGAAACCGGCAGCATGAGCGTGCCCACGCTCGAATCCGTCCACGGCATGATGCCAAAGAAGGACTGGGAGACGATCAACGACGACTGGGCCGCGCACGACATGGCAAAGGGCAACCAGCATGGCGACGTTTACCCCGACATCGTCGCCGGGCGCTATGGAAAGATCGCCAACCTCGCCGACTTTGTGCGCAAATCGCAGCTCATGAACTACGAAGCCTTCCGCGCTATGTACGAAGGGCGCAATGCGCAGCTCTTCCATCCCACCACCGCCGTTATCACGTGGATGAGCGATCCCGCGCAGCCCAGTTTCGTCTGGCAGCTTTATCACTACGATCTCGAACCCAACGCATCCCTCTTCGCCGTCATGCACGCGTCGGAGATGGTGCACATCCAGCTCAACGAAGCCAACGGGCAGGTGCAGGTGATCAACAATAAGCCGGAGCCTGTCACCGATGCCGCGGCGCGGGTTGACGTTTACAACCTCGATGGAACGCTTCTCTACGAGCACGAGACCAAGCTGACAGCCGCGCCCGATGCGGCAACCAACCTCGGCACCGTGGATTTTCCCGCGCATCCTTCGGCGGTGCATTTTCTCAAGCTCGCCTTGCACAACGCCGCCGGCGAAGTTCTTTCGAGCAATTTTTATTGGCTTGGACTGCCTGACCATCCCGGCGACTTGACGGCGCTCAACGACCTGCCCATGGTCACGCTAACGGCAAAAGTGGAGGAGCTCGAGGGAAAAATCGCCGGCCAGCGACTGCTCGCGATCACGCTGCACAATCCCACGCACAGCGTCGCCCTCATGGCGCACGTGCAACTGCGCCGCAAATCCGGCGAGCGCGTTTTGCCCGCCTTCTACAGCGACAATTACGTGACGCTGCTGCCCGATGAAACCCGGACCATCGGCATTGAGGCCGCGCAAAGCGACTTCAAAGGAGAGGCTCCGCTCATTGTCCTCGATGGCTGGAACGTGACCGTAACCCCAGCCTCATTCGGCGCTGTATCGGTCGCGCCCAATCTCGACGCGCAGCCGGACCACTCGCCCACCACAGGATTGCCCTTCGCCACCGAGGGGTTGCGATAGAGAGAGCGGGCCGCATAGTCAAAAGGCCCGCAACCTTCCGGCTGCGGGCCTCAAACTTTCTGTATCGATCCTGTGCTACGTCCCCGGCGTCTGCTGCGGCTTGGCGTTAAAGCGGATCAGGTTGTGCTTCTTGTAGTTGTCCCACACTCCGCTCATGAACACGCTGAACGCCTCGTTGCGCTTCTGTTGCAGAACCTGATCGCGCGTCCGGTCGAAGTTCTTCGCGATCTCGTCGGCGTTCGGCTCCTGCTTGTCGAGAATCTTCACCACCACGCCGGTGCGGCCCGCGTTGATGGGCCCGCTGAATGAGCCAACCGTCATCTCGAAGAGCTGCGGAGCCACCTGGGCCACTTCGCCAAAGTCCGGCACCTGCCCGCTCGCGTCCACCAGGTCGCTGGTCTTCACGGTCGCGCCCACGGCTTTGGCAGCTTTGCCAAGATCGTTCATCGCCTTCGCCTTGTCGGCAAGGTCTTTGGTCTTCTGGCCGAGCAACGCCGGCAACTGCTCGTCGCGATAGTCGTCCAGAACGTGGGTCTTCCAGTCGGCAAAAGCCGGCGCATGCGCCGCCACTTCACCCGTCACCTGGAAGATCGCGTAGCCCTCGCCCGTCGGCGCGGATTGCGGTGGATCGCCCTGCTTGGCTGCAAAGGCCTTGGCCAAAAGCTGTGAGCTGTCCGGCAACGCGGCAATCACGCCGTCGCGTCCCACCGGCTGCGAATTCACCAGTTGCAGATGATGCGCTGCCGCGGTCTTCTCCAGGCCGTTCTTGTTCGCCTCCGCAGTCAACTGTTCTGCATAACGCGACTCCGTCTGCCCCGCGGCATCGCGCGTCATCGCCGCCACAATGTTTGCCTGCACTTCGCTCAGCGGCTGCGTGTGCGCGCTCTGCCGCTCTTCAACCTGAATAATGTGGTAGCCAAAGCTGCTCTTCACGATGGCGATGTCGCCGATCTTCTGCGTAAAGATGGCCTTGTCGAACTCGGGCACCATCTTGCCCCGCTGCGCAAATCCCAGTTCGCCGCCCGTGTCCTTGCTCCCTGGGTCGTCGGAGTATTTCTTCGCCAGATCGGTCCAGCTTCCGCCCGCTTGCAGCTGCTTCAGAACGCTCTCGGCCTTGGCCTTGGCCGCGGCATCGGCCTTGGCATCAGCGCCTTCCGGCACGCTGATCAGAATGTGCCGCGACTTGGCCTGATCCGGAACCGAGTAGTCGCTCGAGTGGTCGTTGTAATACTGCTGAATCTGTTGTTGCGAAGGCTGCGGAACGCCTCCCGGAACCTGCTCCTGCGTGAACGCAAAGTAGGTGATCCTGCGCTCCTCGGGCACCGCCTGGGCGTACTGCGCGGCGTTCTTCTTGAAGAACGCTTCCAGATCGCTATCCGAAGGATTGATCGTCTTGCGCAGGTCGTCGGCCGAGATTACGGCGTAGTCGAACTTGATCTTGATGTTCGCTTTGCGGTAGAGATCGCGGACCTCCTGGTCGCTCACCGTCACACCTGCGGTGATCAGAGCCTGCAGGCGGCGCACCGTGATTTCTTCCTTGATCTGGTTCTCAAACTCGTCAACCGATATGTGCAGCCGGTCGTCGACCAGTTGCTTGTAAGCTTCTTCGCCGATGAATTTCCCATCGGGATAGATAACCTGCCCCGTGGGACCGGTGCGCAGGTACTGACGCACATCGTCGTCCGTGGCGTACACGCCGAGCTTGTGCGCTTCCTGCAAAAGCACCTTCTGCTGCACCATCTCCTGGCCCACCTGCTGCTCCATGTACTGCACGATCATGGGATTGCCGGCATACTGCGGGCCGCGCTGACGCAGCTCGTTCTCCGCAACCTGCTGCACGCGCGTCTGGCTGATGGTGTCGCCGGACGACAGAATCTTGCTATACCAGTGGGGATACACCACCGCGAACGTATCGGGCGCGGCAGCGCCGGCCCCGGTGAGTCCGGGGATCAGGTATACCACCATGGCGACCGATGCGGCGCCAATCACGACTACGAACAGCGCCTTGGTAATGCGATTGTCTGATTGCAGGAATCGAATCATGGATGGATCTTCGCCTTCTACTCTCTACGCGCACTCGCGCCCACGGGTCGGGCAGTAACGGCAAATCCACTGCATTCCGATGGCTTTGCGACGCGCAATTCTCTCTGCTTGCGACTCTCCCATTATAGACGACGGGGAATCCGGTGCGCCCTTACGGCCTCCCCCGCAGCAAAGCATCGAGCTGTGGGTGCTTCGGCTTCGCGAAAGGATTCACGATTGTGACCCCCCTCCAGACAAAACCGTCTTGCATATCCTCGGAGAGGAGCAGGTGGCAATCGGCTTCTGCCGCCGCGCACAGAATGACCGCATCCCAGATGCTGAATCGGCGCACGGTCAGGTCCAGGGCTGCGAGCAGAACATCGGCAGAGGTTTCTACGATCGCATAGGCGTTGCGCCAACTAAGGATCGCTTGCCGCGCTTCGGCCGGAGAGCGGCCAGCTTTTTTGACCAACACTTGAAAAAGTTCACCCAGCGACTGCACTGGCAGGGCCACCAGATTCGGCGGCAATTTGTCCACCAAATCGAGCGCCGCCTTCTTCATCGCCAGGCCGTTCACACCCTCGGCGTAGGCCAGGACATTCGTGTCCAGGGCCACCCTCACCGCGCATCCTCATAGAGTTCGTCTCGCGTCCAGGAGCCAATCCGCGTCGTCGCCTGCTTCCGCAATCTGGCCAGCAGATCCGCGCGCGCGCCCGCCTCGGCCTCTCCCGCATCATCGATGGGAGACAGTTTTGCAACCGGCTTGCCGTGATTCGTGACGACGTAAACACGTCCCCGGCGAACTCCATGCAAGAGTTGAGAAAAGTTACGGTTGGCATCCGCCGCCGATACCATCTTCTCCATGACTGTTTCACCCCTTGAACAATGTAGTGATATTACCTACTATAGCGTAAGCGCCGCTTTCGATCAAAACCAATCGGGCATCCTGCAAGCAGGATGCCCGATCTCTTGTTCCCTCAGTCCCTTGTTCCCTCGTTCCCTGTCTTTATCTACCGCCAGTAGTACGCTCCGCCCACGATGAAATACGGCCGATAGTAGGGCGCCGGATACCCGTAGTACCCCGGGCCGTATCCGTAGCCTTGTCTGTAATAGGGCGATCCGTAGGGTCCACGGCGGTAAAGCGCCGGACCACCGGGATACAGGCCCTCCGCCAGCCTTGCCGCTTCCTGGGGGCTTACTGGGGCCACCGTAATTGGTGCCGCAAGGTGGAAGGTCACCAGCGCTTCAGCCGGAATCCAGGCCCGATAGCCGGGCGAAGCCGCGCCTAATGCCGTGCCGCCTGCCAAGCCCGCGCCTGCGCCAATTGCGCAGCCCGCGCCACGGCCCACCGCGCAGCCGATGATGGTCCCGATTACGCCACCGGCCAGCGCGCTGCCCACCGTCTGGCCAGCCTTATTCGGGGCCTTTACCCTGAATAGGTCGCTTTGCAGTGGATAATTGCGCCCGCCCAGATCGAGAGAAGTCAGCGCCAGCGCCAGCGTGGAGTTGCCTCCGAGGCTTCCCGAACCCACGTTCTTGTGTTCTGCAATCACGCCGTGCACCACGGCTCCGCGCGGAATCGCCAGCACGCCGCCCGCGGTCACGTCCTGAATCACCATGAACTCGACCGGCTCGCCATCCCTGGCCCTCTTGCTATCCACCGGCTCGCTGGTGCGAAGCTGCAACAGCGTTCCCGGCGGCAGCGTCACTGGCCCCGTGGCCGGCGCATAGCGCGGTGCTTGCGGGTATTGCGGCGGATACTGCGAGTACTGCGGATTCTGGTACTGAGGCCGCTGCACCGGAGGCGCCGGATACGTTCCCTGCTGCGGATAAGTTTCCTGCTGCTGCGGATAAGGCGCTGGCGCCTGATTCGCTGCCGCGGGATCGGGGCCCTGGTCCGGAGCCGGTCCCGGAGGCGGCAAACCCGCCATTTGCTGTTGCGCCTGCGACTGATCGGGGTCCGGCATCTCCTGCGTATCGGAAGCCGGCTGCATATTCTGCGCATCGGCGGCCGGATTGCCCACCTTCAGGTTGTTGTTCACCCTGGTTACGCCATCCACGTGGGCAGCAATCGACTCGGCCAGCCGCTTCGACGCCTCCGTCGATACCGTTCCCGAGAGCGTAACCTCGCTCTGAATCGTGGCCGCCGTGATCAGGTCGTTTTTCAGGGCCGCTGACGCGTCCAGCGCGTGCACCACATCCATCTCAATCTGACCATCGCTCCGCGGTCCCTGCGGCGCTGCCGGCTGACCTTGTGATTGCCCTGCCGGGGCGCCGGCATCCTGCGCCAGCGCGACCACTGCAAACAGCACGGCCACCCCGGTCCCTGCCACGAGCGGTCGAATCATGTTCTTCAGCAAGCTGCGATTCATTTTCGATGTCTCCTCTACCGATACGATCGTTCTCAACCCCGAAAAGTTTCGCGGGGTGAACGACATTCGAGGCCCTTTAGGCCGCCCAAACCGTTAGACGGACCCCGCCCCGAGCCTGTTACCCGGTATAACCCTGTTTTCGGCAGAAAGTTGCCTTAGAGCCTGCCCAACAACTAGGTTTTGGACAACTTTTCAGGGAAACTTCGCCGCAGCAGAGCCCGCGAAGCGTGCGACAGACGCTAGCCCCAGGCGCGACGAGCCTGGGGAGAGAACGCACCCCGCACCGCCAGCCCGCTTCAGCGGGCGTAAGAACTCGCCCAAAACCGGACTTCTCCGCTAAGTTTCAGCCGGGTGCCCCCGGTCTCGATTCTGAGACCGGGGATATCAGAATGCCAAAGCGCGACCCGACGCAGTCAGACTCTACCCCAGCGCCGCCACAACCGCCGCATTCAAGGCATTCAGGCCCGCGCTTACATCGGCTCCGAGATGAACCCTCAGGGCGCGCCGCCCGCGCGCCTCCAGCACCGCCAGATCCCCGGCCGCCTGGGCGTCGATCACCACCCCGAAACTGTATCGCTGCCCCGGAATCTCCGCGTCTTCGGCATGCGCCGCGGTGATCTGCAAAAACACGCCCGTGTTCGGCCCGCCTTTGTAATCCTGCCCCGTCGAGTGCAGAAAGCGCGGTCCGAAACCAAGGCACGTGGCCACGTGTTTGCGATCGCGCACACCGTGCCGCAGCACCTGGATCGCCGCCTCGTGCTCGGGGAACATGGGCAGAAAGGCCAGCGCCGCAAAGTAGTCGCCCGCGCGCAGTTCTCCCAGATGCGCGCGCAAAAAGCCCGTCAACGAATCGGTAGGCGCCGAGGACCGCAACTTCGCCGCATACGCCTCCGTCGCGTACAGTTCAATCCCGGCCTCCGACAGCACCGGTTGCCGTTCCGGAAGCGTGCCCGTCTTTTCGTATTCCGTAGTCAGGGCGCGCGTTTCGATCTTCGCGGCCTCCACGTCAGGCTGGTTGAAAGGATTGATGCCCATCACCGAGCCGGCCACCGCGGTGGCAATCTCCCAAGTGAAGAATTGGCCGAAGATTTCGTACAGGTCCTCGATCTCGATGGTCACCACCGGATGGCCGGCAGCCTCGAGAGCCGCAACTTTGGCGTCGAGATCCGCTTGCGCGCTCGCGTCCGCGGCATTCTTCAGGCGCACGTAGGCAAACACGCGGTCGTTGCCATACACCTCGGGCGCGCCGATGGCCTCGCGATCCACTGGCGTAATTCCCTTGCCCTGCTTGCCCGTGGACTCAGCGATCAGTTGCTCCAGCCACGCTCCCAGGTCATAAATTTCGGGCGAAGTGAAGATAGTGATCTTGTCGCGCCCGGCGTTGGCTGCCGAACCCAGCAGCAACCCAAGCTGCGCTCCGGGATTGTTCTGGATCGGCTCTTTTGCGCTGGCCACGCCCTTGGCGGCCTCGTCGAGCAACTGGCCCACGTGGAGCCCGGCCACCGTCGCCGCAACCAGGCCGAAATTCGAAAGCGCCGAATACCGCCCGCCGATCTGCGGGTCGCCATAAAAGATGTAGCGGAAGCCGCCGTCCTTCGCCACCTGCTCCATCTTCGAGCCGGGATCGGTGATGGCCACAAAACGGCTGCCCACATTTGCGGCTCCCACAACCCGGCGCACCTGGTCGAAGAAAAATTCCTTCAGGATATTGGGCTCGAGCGTGGAACCCGATTTGCTCGCCACGATTACCAGCGTTTCGCCCAGGTCCACCGCTTCGCACGCAGCCAACACCTGCGCAGGATCGGTAGAGTCGACGATGTGCAATGCGGGAAAGCCCTCCTGCGGCCCGAAGGTCTTGGCAAGAACCTCAGGACATAAGCTGGAGCCGCCCATGCCCAGTAGCAAAACCGACGTGAAGCCCCCGCTGCGCACGTCGCCGCCCAGCTCAGCCAGCGCCGAAAGGTCTTTCTGCTGGCGCTCGACAATATCGATCCAGCCCATCCACTTCTCTTCGCCATCGCTGTTCCAAAGCGAGGGATCCTTCTTCCAAAAACGCTCGATCTTGCGGTTGGCTTGCCAATCGACGGTAGCCGCATCCACGGCCCCACGCAGCTCAGACGGAATTGCGAATCGAAAGCTCATATGACTATAGATTCTCCATCAAAACTGCGGTTGCACGGCAAAGATTGTGCAAAAGTTGTGGGTAAAGGAAGTAAGGACGGCGGGAGAAGAGACGCGGCGATGTAGAAGCAGGCCAGCAGCGCATACTCGATTGTGGAGTATACTGTGGAATGAGGTCCACATATGGAAACCGTACAAATCGTCCTCGATAAACCGCTCCTGCGTGCAGCCGACCGGGCAGCCCGTAGCGCACGGCAAAATCGCTCCGCTCTTATTCGTGACGCCCTCCGCGAGCACTTACGCAGATTGGAGATCGTCGCTATGGAGAAGCGGGAGGCCGAAGGATATCGGAGACATCCTTCTACTCAGGATGAGGTACTCGACTGGGAGCGGGAGGTCGCGTGGCCGGAGGAATAGTTAGAGGCGATATACGGTTCTACCAGTTTGCCCAGCCGGATAAGAAAAGGCCTGTCCTGGTCATTACTCGCGACAATTCCATACGCGTCCTCGCCAATGTAACGGTGGTGCCGATCACCTCTACGATTCGCGGCGTTCCGTCAGAGGTACTTCTTAGCGAGGAAGATGGCATGAAAAACCCATGCGCTGTGAATCTCCACAACGCCTTTACTGTTCCCCAATCTAGATTAGGCAGGCGCATCACGCAGCTTAACCCTTCTCGCATGCACGAGGTCTGCATGGCACTGAGTTACTGCTTTGGTTGTGATTTCAGCTAACTGCCATTCCGCTCGCCGCGCACAAAGCCAGCGTAGTTAGAGGCTCACTCCGGCCAGTTCGGCGTAATCCGAATCAAATCCAGTTTCTCGTCCGGCCCGCCCGCATCCTCCAGCACAAACTCCGGCGACGCCGCGGGCACAGCCACAACGCCCCGCGCCGGCAGCTCCACAGCCTCGAATCCTGCGCCCGTAAGCCGCCCCGACCCCGCCGCCGCAAATAGGTAGGCCAGCCCCGGCCTCTCGCCGCCGCGCAGGCTCTCACTCGTCCGGCTGCCCTCCACCGGCACCCGCTCCACGCGAAAATACTCCACATCGATCAGCAAGGTGCGATCGGCGAGCTTCCGCGGCGCAATCTTCCCCGCGCGCGTCGTGAGCTTCGTTGCTTCCAGAGATTTCGCAATGTGCAATTCGCGCCCGCGTCCGTAATCGAACATGCGATACGTCAGGTCGCAATTCTGCTGCGTCTCCAGCAGGATTGGTCCCGGCCAGATGGCGTGGATCGTCCCCGCATCCACAAAAATCATGTCCCCTGCCGCCACGGGCACGGGGTTCAGGCTCGCCTCCAGCGTGCCCGCATGAATCTCTTTCTCGATCTGGGCAAGCGTCGTGCCGGGTTTCACTCCCAGCGCCACCTCCGCGCCGGGTTCGGCGGCCAGCACATACCAGCACTCGGTCTTGCCGCGCGGATCGCCGTATTTTTGCGCCATCTTGTCGTCGGGATGCACCTGCACGCTCAGCTTTTCCCGCGCGAAAATGGTTTTAATCAGCAGGGGCGAATCCCCAGATGGCGCACCGTCGCCCAACAGCGCTTCGCTCGCTTCAGAAAACAGCGCGGCCAGCCGCTTGCCCGCGTGCGGCCCGGTCGAAATCAGGCAATCGTCGCCCGTCAGCCACATCTCGCCGATGGGTTCGCCCTCGGCCACGCGATCGTACCAGGGACGCAAATCGCGGAACCCCCATGGGCGCGGCGAAATCGCAGGCTCAATGCCAAATGGCGCCAGTTCTGCCACAAAATCGCTCCTCAAGTTCGCGTTCTTGCCATCCTCAATCTAGCAGACCCCCGAGTCTGAAAATCCTCCGGCTCCGAATCTTCCCGTGCTAATCTCTTCCCATCATGCGCTGCCATCTTTGTTTGCTTCTTGTGACGATCTCGGTGTGTCTCGCCGTGCGCCCCGCCGTGTCGCAGAAGTTTCTTCCCAAGGCCATCAAGTTCCAGGGTGACTCGGAGTACAGTGATGCGGAGTTGCTCGCCGCAGCCGGGCTTAAGAAGGGTGTGGTCCTCGGCTACACCGAGATGCAGGACTACTCCAAGCGGCTGTTGGCCACCGGCGCATTTTCCACGGTAGCCTTCAAGTTCGACGGCCAGGACCTGATCTTCCTGCTCACCCCTTCCCCCGATCTCCTTCCCGTCCGTCTGGAGAATCTCCCTCTCAAACCCGGCACAGACCTCGATGCAAAACTGCACGCGCAGATCCCGCTCTACCACGGTAAGGTTCCCGCCGACGGTGGGCTCAACGATGACGTGCGCACCGCTCTCGAAAAGATGCTCGTCGATGAAGGCTTGCAGGCCGCGGTCGTGGCGACCACTGCCGCCGATCAATTCACACACAAAGTCGTTGCGGTCAGCTATTCCATTTCCGCGCCCCAAGTCACTGTCAGCGTGGCGCATCTCGACGGCGTCTCCGAAGCCTTTGGCACCAGAGTGTGGGCCGTCCTCAACGAAGCGGTCAAGAACCCATTCAGCACCATGGATTCCACAAGCAACATCGAGCGTGCCGTCGAGCAGTTTTACACTGACCAGGGGTACGCCGCGGCCAAGGTGCAGGTCACGCGCTCGGGCGATCCCACCACGACGCCAGAAGCCATCGTGGTGCCCTTCGCAGTACAGGTCGTGGAGGGCCGGGTTTACACAATCGCCTCAGTTCATCTGCCGGCCGAATCGCTGGTGACGCAGGAAGAAATTGAAAAACTGCTCAATACGCCTTCTCCGCAGCCCATGGGCGTTAAGGTGCGTTCGGTCTGGATACTGATCCAATCGCGGTATCAGGCCAAAGGCTATCTCGATTGCAAAGTCACGCCGTACGCCTCCCTCAACGACGCCGACGCCACCGTCAGCTACAACGTCGACATCGATCCCGGCGCGGTCTACCATCTCGCCTTTGTCAAATTTGAGGGTGTCAGCGACGACCTCCGTAATCGCCTCATTCACTATTGGGAAATGATGCCCGGCGATCCCTTCGACAAGAGCTATGCGGCCGGTTTCATCTACAAGGTGCAGCAGCAGGACCCCGATCTCCGCCGGTCCCTCGCCGGCGTCAAGATCAAATTCGATGTCACGGCCAACCCCAACACGCATGACGTCAACCTCGTGATTCGGCTTGAAAGATAAACTTCCACTGGCATTGCCGGTGGCCCTCTCATTGGCAAACCGATCGGCAATCACGTTGGCCGCGCCGTCCGCAGTTTGCTAATCTTGGCCCAGCATGTTCAAACATTCTGCATGGATTGCCGCGGTTCTTCTTCTCTGCTCTCTATCATCGCTGGCGCAAAAAAAGCCTTCGCCCGCGCAAAGAAAAGCTCCGGCGCCCGCGATCCGCTTTCAGGGCGCACCCCAATACACGCAGGAGGAGTTGCTCGCGGCCGCCG
>JARLFZ010000128.1 GCA_031296305.1 Occallatibacter sp.
GTTCTACCAGGTGCGGCGGGATACGGAGCTGATCGACTACGACGAGCTGGAGGCGATTGCGCTGCGCGAAAAGCCCAAGGCGATTATCGGCGGCGGCAGCGCCTATCCGCGGCTGTGGGATTTTGCGCGCATGCGTGAGATTGCCGACAAGGTGGGCGCGGTGTACATCTTCGACATGGCGCACATTGCGGGATTGGTGGCGGGCGGAGTGCATCCATCGCCGGTGCCGCACGCACACATTACCACCACCACCACGCACAAGACGCTGCGCGGGCCGCGCGCCGGGCTGATCCTCTGCGGCCAGGAGCTGGCGGCGGCGGTGGACAAGGCGGTCTTCCCCGGCCAGCAGGGCGGGCCGCTGATGCACATTGTGGCGGCGAAAGCAGTGGCTCTGGGCGAGGCGCTGCGGCCGGAGTTCAAGACCTACGCGGCGCAGATTGTGGCCAATGCCAAGGTGCTCGCGCAGGCGCTCGCCGAGGCGGGCTTGCGCATTATCTCGGGAGGCACGGACAACCACCTGATGCTGGTGGATGTCTTCGAGAAGGGGATTCTGGGCTCGGAAGCCGAGCTGGCCCTGGGCAAGGCCGGGATTACGGTGAACAAGAACTCGATTCCCTACGATACGAATCCGCCGCTGAAGCCATCGGGGATTCGCGTGGGCACGCCCGCGCTGACCACACGCGGCATGAAGGAGCCGGAGATGCGGCTGATTGCGGCGTGGATGACCAGGGCGCTGGACAAGCGCAGCGACGACGCGGCCCTGGAGCGGATTCGCGGCGAGGTGGCCGAACTAGCCAACCGCTTCCCGCTGTATGCATGGCGGCGCGCGCCGGCGGCGGTGGGTGTTTAGAGCGCTAACTCAGCCTGTTGGCCCGGCGGCAAGGAATTTTCGGCGCGGGGCGGATTTTATTCAAACGCAACTTGCATTTCTGAATTGTGTCTCATCTAATGTTTGTGGTGATTCGCCAAAGGGGATGGAAGCAGCTGTCCATGACTCAACTCCCCGAAGGCAATTGGAGGATACGATGAAAACCATTCAGGTGGCATTTGCAGCACTGCTCGTTCTTGCTGTTCCGGCGTTTGCCCAGCGTCCCGAAGGCGGCAATGGCGGAAGGCATCAATCGATTCCCAAGGCCGGACCGGCGCCCGTGAGGGACGCGCCGCACGCTGTGGAGCCGAATCGCAACTACAGCGACCGCACAGGTCATCCCAACGCCCCGCACGTGGACGGCAGGACCTGGGTGGGCCACGACACCGGCAGGGACGATGCACGCTACCATGTGGATCACCCCTGGGAGCATGGTCGCTTCGAGGGCGGGTTTGGACGCGGGCACGTGTGGCGCATCGGCGGCGGCGGCCCCGGCCGCTTCTGGTTCAACAACTGGTACTGGAGCGTTGCGGCGGCAGACGTGATTTACTGCGACGGCTGGCTGTGGGACTCCGATCAGATCTCGATCTATGAAGATCCCGATCATCCCGGCTGGTACCTGGCCTATAACGTCCGGCTGGGCACGTATGTGCACGTGATGTATCAGGGCATGTAGACCGGGCTTGAAAGCAGCGGCGGATGAGACGATGAAGGGGACAGGCCCGGGGCTTGTCCCCTTTCTGCTTTTTCTGGCATGAAGATACCGCACGGTGTACACGCCGCTCTGTGAGGCGATAAGATTGCGGGTCTGCCGGGAGTTGGCGCAGGGGCGCGATGCAATGCGGCAGGCTCTCCGATCCAATCAGACATTGTCGAGGTTCAGACATGAAGATGCTTCTTACACTGGCCGCCGTGGCCAGCCTTGCCGGCACTAACCTTTCGCGGGCGCAGCAGGCGCCCGAGGCTGTGCGCTCTCCGATAGTGCTCACCGGCGCGGACATGCGCCCGGCGACTTCGCTCAATGGAGAGTGGGCAACCATTGTCGATCCTTACTCGAATGGATTTTCGAGTTACTTCCGCAATCAGAAGCAGCAGGCGGGCGACACCAGGCCGATCGAGTATGACTTTTCCAAGTCGCCCACGCTGAAGGTGCCGGGCGATTGGAACACGCAGCGCGATGCGCTGCTCTACTACGAAGGAACGGTGTGGTACGAGCGCGAGTTCACTTATCAGCCCAAGGAACATACGCGCATCTTTCTTCATATAGGCGCGGCGAATTACCGGTCGTGGTTCTGGGTGAACGGGAAGAAGGTTTGCGAACACGAGGGCGGATACACCAGCTTCAACTGCGAGGTGACGGAGGCTATTCATGCGGGCGGCAACTTTGTGGTGGCCGCGGTGGATAACACGCGGCACGAGGATGGAGTGCCGACGCTCAAGACCGATTGGTGGAACTATGGCGGACTTACGCGGGCGGTTTCGCTGATCGAGGTTCCGGAAACATTCATCGATCAATACGATGTGCATCTTGCGCGTGGGGCGGGCGCGACGATCGAAGGCTGGGTTCATGTGGTGGGCGGCGAGGCGGGAGCAAAGGTGGAAGTGGAGATTCCCGAGTTAGCCGCGAAGACTGCCTCGGTTGCAGGCGGGGATGGGCGCGCCGCGATTCATCTGGAGGTAAGTGGCCTGGAGCGCTGGTCGCCGGAGACGCCGAAGCTCTACAGGGTGAAGATAAGTGCGGGGCGGGATTCGATTGAGGATCTTATAGGGTTTCGCACTATCGAGACGCGGGGAACAGAGATTCTGCTGAATGGAAAGCCTATCTTTCTGCGCGGGGTTTGCATCCATGCGGAAGCGCCTTACCGCGGAGGGCGGGCCTATTCAGACAAGGATGCGGAGACCTTGCTGGGCTGGGCCAAGGAGCTGGGCGCGAACTATGTGCGGCTGGCGCATTATCCACACGATGAGACGATGCTGCGCGCGGCCGACCGCATGGGATTGCTGGTGTGGTCGGAGAACCCAGTGTACTGGGCGATTCAATTCGACAATCCCAAGGTGCTGGCCAAGGCCGAGCAGCAACTGGATGAGGAGATAGAGACCTCGCGCAACCACGCGGCGATCATCTTATGGTCGATGGCCAACGAGACTCCGAACAATGAAACGCGGACACGCTTTATCGAGTCGCTGGCCAGTCATGCGCGCGAGCTTGATGCCACGCGGCTGATTACGGCGGCGCTGCTGGTGCGCGCGGAAGGACATACCAAGATAGTCGACGATCCACTCGGGAAAACACTGGATGTAATCGGCGCAAACGAATACATCGGCTGGTATGAGCAGACGCCCGAGGGCGCGGATACAACCGAGTGGCGCGTTGCCTACGACAAGCCGCTGATCATGAGCGAATTCGGTGGCGGGGCCAAGGCCGGCCTGCACGGGGCGGAGAACGAGCGCTGGACAGAGGAGTACCAGGCCGATATCTATCGGCATCAGTTGGCCATGTTCAACCGCATTCCGCAGCTACGAGGGTTGAGCGCATGGATACTGATGGATTTCCGTTCTCCGACGCGCAACCTGGCCGGCATCCAGGATGGATTCAACCGCAAGGGACTTATCTCCGATCAGGGGCAGAAAAAGGCGGCGTTCTTTGTTTTGCAGAAGGCCTACCTAGACCGAACCGTGGGAAAAGCGGAGTAAATGACCCACAAGGACGCAGATAAGTTGGGCAACTTTACTTAGCGATTGTCGAAAAGCGAATTGTTGATTTATGCTTGACTAATGGCTATTGAATCGATCCTTGCACAAATTGACGCGGAAATTGCACGGCTGACACAGATACGTTCTCTGCTGGCCAACACCGGCGTAGCTGCCAAGAAGGCAACTGCACCCAAAGCCAAGAAAGCGGCCAAGGCGAAGGGCAAGAAGCGCCGCGTGCTGAGCCCGGAAGCGCGCAAGCGCATTGCCGATGCGCAGCGCAAGCGCTGGGCGGCGCAGAAGGCCAAGGTAAAGTAGTTCACTCTTGTTGCCTGCTCCTGAAGCTCTAGCAAAACCAGAGCCGCTGTGTACCCAGAGGCGATGAACAGAAGTGGCTTTCTCTTCAAGAAAGAGCCGCCGCCGCGGATCTCAACCAAGGCACGTTTACTCTGGTCTTGCTCTAATTTCCGCTGGTAAGCTTTCTCTCGCCGGGCTCCTGGGCGCATGCATCTCGCGCCTGCGGCGGGAAGTTAGCGGCGCCCTTTCGATGGGTTGCTCAAGCGGATGTGCGGTGTCGAACCACGGCAACGCATGCACCCGCTTGAAGCCGCGCCGCCGGCAAGGGAGAGTGTGCTCTTGCGGCTGCTTCTTCTACCAGGTCTCAACTGCCAGGATGGTTGGGGGGCCGGGATGGCCCTCGATCACCTGTGTCTCGATGACGGCTTCCATATTCAACTGCTCCCAGTTGGCGGGAAGCTTGGCGATCAGCGAATCGAGATAGACGGGGTTATAGAGGATCTCTCCGGCGGCTTCGGTGCCCTCTTCGGAGATTCCAGCGGCGACGATCACGGGCTGGCCGGTGGTGACGTCGTGGATGCGGGCCACGATGGCGTAGTCGCGGGAGAGCTTTTCGTAGGGCAGATCCCAGGCGGTTGCCCACGAGGTCTGCTGCGGGCTCTTGCGGTCGGTGATGATGGCCACGCCATCCTTGGATTCGAAGCCGAAGCGGAGCCTCTGCGTCACGCGCAGGGTCCAGATATTATCGAAGCCGCCAATCAGCACGATGGGGCCCTCGCGCAGTTGCGCGAAGCTGGCCTCGGAGGCGGGGAGCACGCGAAAGGCCTTGTGGCGGGTCTCCAGGGCGGCCGCGGTGCGGGTGAGCGTGATTACGTCGGCCAGCGCCAGGTGGCCGGACAGGTGCAGGCGGAAATAGAGCGGCTCCGGCTTTGCGCCGTTCACCGGGGCATCGAAGGAATTGATCGATCCCGTATCGAGATTCTTGGCCGGCTCGCCCAGGCAGTAGGTCGCCGTCGTGGTGCCGGCCGTGATGGGCGCCCAAAAGCGGTCGATCGAGCTGGGCGGTTGAAAATCCTTGAAGTCGCGAAGTTCCCACCCGACGGCAAAGCTGCCGGCAATCGCCAGGCCGACCAGGAAAGCGAGAAACAGCCATCGGCGGAGTGGTGCGCGGTGCGGCGCGGGCAGGGGAGTCGGGGCGGCGGCCTCGACGGCTGTCTCCTGCGGCTCCACTGTCAGCAGCGGCGGAGCCTCTCCAGTGCGAAACAGTGGAACATAGGAGCCGATGGGCAACTCAATGACCGGCTCCCCGCCGTGCGCGGAGTCGTAGTAGTACTGCATCAGCCGCTTGCGCACCTCGCCGGCGGTGATGCGCACAACCGGGTCGGCGTTCGCGTCATAGCTGGGAGGGCGGCCGAAGACTTCAATGCCGATGGTGCGTTCTTTCAGTTCGGCGGCGTTGCCGCGGAGCGTTTGATCGACGACGTGGGCCAGCAGCACCGGATAGCGCTTGCTGTTGGAGAAAAGGGGATGGGCCATCAGCCGGTCCAACTGCTCACGAATGGCTGCTGCCTCTGGAGGCGGGAGGGAGGTGCCCGGTAAGTCCTGGATCGATCTCGTGCCCACAGGCTGACCCCGTTCTTCCAGTTCGCATCCTTCTCAGGGTTCGCGGATCGGGCGCGCCAAACAGGGCGGCCCGGGGGAATTGGACTCCGCGGAGCGAGGATTTGGCTGGACTCGATGCCCTATGGCAACTTAGTAGCGCCCAGCCTGGAACTCTCTTCGTCTACACGGAATAGTAGCGCGAACCAGGAAACAAAACGACTGTACTGCGTATCATACGTCCCGTTTTTGGAGTTGTCTAGAGGGTATTAAACTGAATCTTGATAGGGGTTTAGCCGAAGTGACGAGGATATGGTACCCGATGGAACCTATAGAAAATGGTAGGTAACTCCTATATTGGGGTCCGGTCCAGAAGATGTGCCGAGAGCAGCGGTTGTGACGCGGAGCGATCCGTGTGCCTACTGCTTTGCTGGACAGCCCATTTTCTTGTGATTGCGGCTCCTCGCCCCTCCGGTTGGCCCGACCTGGAAATCACCCAGGCGTGCGTAACCGGGGGGCATTTTTCTGCCTTCCCGCAGGCTGAGGCAGGACGGACGGTGCGGACCCGCTCCAGTATTCACAGGCAACTTCTCCTTGGGCAGGTTTTCTATAATGCGGAGAATTGCCCATTCTGACCGAGGTGCCCGCCATGTCCCGCCCTGCCTCCCGGCGTTGCCATTTCCTCCTTGCGCTTGCGGCCGTCTTCGCGGCTTTTGCCCCAGCCGGGGCCCAAAACGCCGCTGCTGGGGCTGCGCCCGCGCCGCCTGCTGCAACGATCTACGTCAAGGCAGGCCACCTGTTCGACGCGACCGGCGACCAGCTCCGCGACAACGTGGTGCTGATGGTGGAGGGCGAGCGGATCGCCAAAGTTGTGCCCGCGGTGGAGGCCGCAATTCCTGCCGGCGCCACGGTAATCGATCTCTCCCAAGACTGGGTTTTGCCCGGCCTGATCGATTGCCACACGCACCTGGAAGCGCGCGCCGACCACTACGACCCGATCTGGGATGTGCGCGACACTCCTTTCATGGGCGGTTTCAACGGCGTGGTCAACGCCGCCAGGACTCTTCAGGCCGGCTTCACCAGCGTGCGCGACGTGGGCTCGCAGCCCTTCTTCGCGGTCGATCTGCGCCGCGCCATCGATGCGGGCGAGTTCCCGAGGTCGTTACGAAACTCAGTTCAGGAGATGTTAGGAAAACGCAAACGCTCGCTCAGACGCTCTCAGGATTTCGGATTGCGCGTTGGGTTGCTGCGGTCTATCAGGCCTGATGAAGAGCTTCCGTTAGTTTGGCTGCGCCGAGCACGTTTGTGATGCGCTTGAGGTTGTAAGCCATCGTCGCAAGGCCGATTTCGACCTTTGCACCGGACAACCCACGCATCAACAGACGCGGGTGTCCGAAGATACGGTACTTGATGGTTGCGAAGGGATGCTCGACCGTGCATCGACGTAGCCTCATCGCCTCTGGTGTCAACCGCTCCTGCATCCGGTTCAACGCCTCTTCATACAGGTGACGAGCTAAACCACGTCTCGGAGCCTGGGTGCAACGTGAGTTGAGCGAACAGGCGCCACAGTCGAGTGACGAAGCCCTGTACATGATGTAACGATCTTTATGGTTGGTATTCTTGCGCAGCAGCCTCTTGTTGCCGGGACAAAGGTAGGTATCGGTATCGGGTTCGTAGCGAAAGTCCCCACGCCCGAACAGGGTGCCATCGCCCTGATTGTTTACTGTACGCATGACGGGAACGTGCGGTGTCATGCCTGCAGCTTCGCATTGGGCCGCCTGCTCACCATTGGAGTAGCCAGCGTCGGCTACTACCTGAAAACTGTCCACTTCAAGTGCTTTCTTTGCTGCCTCGGCCATGGGCTTCAAGCAACGGATATCGGAGGCATCGAGAACCACTGCGTGTGCCACGATCAGTGCATTTTCCGCGTCGACGGCAGTCTGGACGTTGTATGCCGGTAGAGAGGTCTGACGTACCAACATGAAGCCGGCCTCAGGTTCAGGATGTCGCTTTAGCTTCTCTAGCGCAGCTTGCACGGCAGATGGATCGATGTTTCCCTGCTGTTCATCGTCCGCTTCCTCGATGCTGTCGAGGTAGCGTTGTAGAGCGAGTCGTTCGCGAGTGCTGTCTATGCTAGCCACAGCGCGAAACTTCGAGCCATCGATAGCGATCCACTCGCCGCGTATCAGACCGCAACTCTTTGCAAAGCGGACGAGTTCGGCACCTGCTGCCGTAATCGCATCGCGGTGGATCCGACGGAACTCAGCGATGCTCTTATGGTCTGGATATAAGCGACCCAAAAGCCACATCAACTCAACGTTCCGGCGGCACTCGGCTTCCAAGCGTCGCGACGAGCGAATCTGGTTTAGGTAGCCGTACAGATAGAGCTTCAACAAGTCCCGTGGATAGTAGCCGGGCCGTCCTGTTTCAGCTGCGTTTGCGCGCTCGAAGCCAAGCTCCGTCATCACCAGCTTCCCGACAAAGGCGTCAATCACCCGGCACAAATGATCTGCCGGCACCAAGTCGTCTAAGACGACAGGAAACAGTGTTCCTTGATTCCGCTCCTCGCCTTGAATGTAACCCATAAGAACCGATGCCCCCGCTCCACCGCGTGATTGTCTCATTTATCGGTGCTTGAAATGCCTCTTTCGATGCGTTGATGAAACCTCTTTATAACAGCACTGGTGTACCGCACTGACGGGCACTGAGGATGGATCCGCTGATGCGAAAAAGCACTTTTTGAAGCGATTGCCCGCAAGCCGGAATTCGTATACGAAGGGGGCACGATTCAACGCAACCTTCCGAACGCCTCCAATTGACGCTCAAAACGATGCTCTCGATAGCTGGGTACAATTCGCTAGGCTCAGCAGAAGGATGAACTGTTCCGGTTGACGACGAAATATAGAACATAGTCAATCAAAGATTCACCAATCTGAATCGTTGCCAGTCTTCAATACATGAGGAGTCACTCTAAACCGGGTGGGGTCAGACCGGAGATCCAGTTCCCAAGGAGGCGTGCGACCTCTATCTCCCGACCACTGTAATCGTGATCTGCATTTTGAATGATCGCGGTGTTGATATGAGCAGGTCCGTCCCCATTTTTCGCAATCAGTGCGCGCATATGTTCAAGATCGGCAGCCGATCCTACATCATTGGAACCGTAGAAAGCCAGAAGTGGACTATGCACTCGCGTGACCGCTGGTTTCGCGTATTCGATGCCATAGAAGTCGTAGATGTCGTCGGGCGTGTGCTGGTAATCCAGAAAGGTTTCAGCACTGAGCCGGAAATTCGGTAAGAAGTCTTGAGCGTGGCCGTTAGCGACCATCTCGTTAGCAACCTTGGTCCGTTCGCCGTTTTCCTTGGGAGGCCACAGTGCCAGACCAACGGAAGCTTGGCCCCACCCAACGACTCGCTTATCAGTTCGTTCTGCCATATAGCGCCGGACCGCCGGACCGCCGGCACTGTGCCCGACCAAAACAACTGACGAATGCCCGTTCTTTTCGGCGACATCGATCCACGCTGCGATGTCCAGAGGCTCTTTGCTCGGCAGACCCCATAGAGAGCCACCGCGCAGTACTGAACCATCTGCTCTCTCTGAGAGCACACAACCAAGATCATGCATTCGAGTGTTTCCCAGAACGAATCTGTAACCCATTGCAGCCAT
>JARLFZ010000129.1 GCA_031296305.1 Occallatibacter sp.
GACTGGGGCTAGCGTATTTCGCCCGCGTTGCGGGCTGAGGTTGGGGGATCGTCCCATGTTCCCCAGTCTTGCGACTGGGGCTAGCGTATTTCGCCCGCGCTGCGGGCTTGGACTTGCGCCTTTGCGTGATGGGGATCACTGGTTAGACCACTTGCGGCTTTCTATACTCGGGGCGCGGTGGAAAGAGGGTGCGCGATGGCGGCAACAGCGGGAGTGGAACACCACGTAGAAGCGCTGGATCTGGCGGGATTGACAAAGATGTACGACTTCACCGGGAAGTCGGTCGCTATTACGGGCGGCGCGGGGATCCTGGGCAGCGAGATCGCCGGAGCGTTGGCGGGCTGCGGGGCGCAGGTGGCGATTCTCGACGTGAATCCCGATGCGGGCAAGGCTGCGGTGGATCGCATGGGCGAGCGCGGCAAGCAGGTCACGGTCTTCCAGTGCGACGTGCTGAACCGCGACAGCATCCTGAAGACGGCCGAGGACGTGGCGGCGCGCTTTGGCAAGTTGGATTGCCTGGTGAACGGCGCGGGCGGCAACAAGCCGACGTGCACGACCAGTCCCGATCTGAAGTTTTTCGATCTGCCTGCCGATGCGCTGCGCTGGGTGTTCGAGCTGAATATTCTGGGCACGATTTTGCCCAGCCAGGCCTTTGGAAAGATCATGGCGGCGCAGGGTTATGGCGCCATCCTGAACATCTCGTCGATGAACGCGTTCCGGCCGCTTACGCGCATCCCGGCCTACTCGGCAGCCAAGGCGGCGGTGAGCAACTTTACGCAGTGGCTGGCTGTGCACATGGCGCAGGAGTACTCGCCCAAGATCCGCGTGAATGCGGTGGCGCCGGGATTCTTCCTGACCAATCAGAACCGCTTTTTGCTGACCGATAAAGAAACCGGCGGGCTGACGGCGCGCGGCAAATCGATCATTGCGCACACGCCGATGGCGCGCTTTGGCGAGCCGCAGGATTTGTTCGGCTCGGTGCTGTGGCTGCTTTCGCCGGCGTCGGATTTTGTTACCGGCATCGTGGTGCCGGTCGACGGAGGCTTCTCGGCCTATAGCGGCGTGTAAGGGCAGGCCGCGGTTTCAAACGGTGCAGAATTAGACACGAACTCGCGCCACAGCCGGGGCGGCTGCGAGCCATCATTCTGCTGTAAGATCAATTGCTCGGAAATCCAGGCAGAAACAGCCCCGTTTGGAGTCCTCGGGAGCGATTGAGAGGCATCCATTCGGGGCTAAAGCCCAGGATTTATGCGGCTTTCGCGGATCGACTGAAGTCGTGCCCTTTCGCGTCACCATTTATGCAACCGGCTCCAGGAGAAACAAAATCCTCGCTGGAGAGACGGAGCAGGATGAACCCGTTATTGGTTTAGTGGGCCGCCGCACTCTCCACAGAATCGCTTGCCCGCTTGCGCCTTTGTGCCGCAGCGCGGACATGTTACTGTTGCCGGCGCGGCAACCAGGCCGGCGTCGCGCGCCGAGATCCAGTCGGACATGCCATCGCTCCAGACCAGCGTTTCAGGCGGCAAACCTTCGAGCAGCTTTTTGAGCGCGGCCTCATCGTAGGGGCCATCCGACTTGCCGTCCCGGCCGAGATACCACTCCGCGGGAGCTGGCGGCGCTGCGGGAACCGGCGGTGGAGCACTCGCCCTGGGCGCGGGCTTTTCTTCAACTGGGACGGCGGGCGCGGGCGGGCGCAAAGACAGATAGAGCGCGGCGGCCAGCTCATCCTGATCGATTGCGGCCACAATGCCAGCCTGGCCCGCCATGGCAAACATGAAGAGGTGGAAGGTGCTGCGAACCAGCAGCAGAACATCGTGTCCGAATTTTCCCTCGCCTTGCAAGTCCGTAACCGCGAGCGCCACCTTGCTGACGTCGTGCAGCAGTCCGTCGGCAATCACTTTGCCGGCGTAGCTCAGTTCGTAGCGCACTACTTCTCCGTCCGAAGCCTTCTCAATCAGGTTTGCTTTCAGAAGTTCATCGAGCGCGGCGCTGATTTCCTGCTCGCTGAGTGAGGGCACCATGCGCCCCGGAATTAGTTTTTCCACGAAGAGCAGCGGCCAGCGGAAGTCCTCGTTCGCCCCGTCGCGCAGCCGTTCCACGATCTCCGAACGCGAGAAGTTTTCCAGTGGCGCGGTATGTGTCAGCATCGAGTGCAGACGCTCGGCGCGCATTTGCTCGGTAACCGCCAGGAGCACAATCACTGCAGGCGTCGAGATCTTGCAGCCGATGTCGTCGTTGCGCAGCTCGCCCTCGGCGGCGAGAATTTTGCGGATGGAGGCCGTGACGCTGGCCTGCGTCCAAAATGTAACGCGGCGCGGATCAGAAGTACCGGCCAGTCCCACGATCATATTCGGGGCGCTGGGCGACCAGGCCAGCACTGCACGAGTGACGGTCTCGTCGGCAATGGTGTGCTGCCAGTGAGCGATCTTTGCCGGAGCGCGCAGGATGCCCAGCGCGATGGCCAGCCGATTTTTTGTCCCTGTCGCCATCGCGCGATACTCGTCGACCGCCGGCGAGCCAGTCTCGACCGTGCCAGGCGGAATAAGAGAGAGCGCGTTGGCGCGTGCACCGGCGGCATCGGCGACTATGGCCAGGTCATTCATGGAAACAAGGAGATCGTCGTCCTCAATTCTCAACCTGCTCATATTCACGGCTTCAGCTTGCAAGTTTCCCTCCAATTCCGGTGTGGTACTGCCTGATCTGGTCCCGGACGGCCACCGCATAGGTGTCTTCGTTGTAGCCGGCATCGCGCAGATACTGCGATGCGTTGCTCGGATTTTTGTTGATCTTCTGAGAAAGCTCCACCAGTTCGCTATCCAACTGCGGAGGATGATCGGGCAGTCCGGCGCTCTGCAACTGCTTGGCGTATGTTGGGTCTCCTGCCGCGTCTGCCACATGATTGAGGCGGGTGGAGAGATCGGACTCGCGTCCCATGGCCTTGGCCAGGGACTTGACGTCGGAGTGGCTATCGACGGCCTGCAACTGCTGGGCGCTGAAGTCCTTGAACTCGCCGGTGTGGAAGGTGTCGGGCGCGGGGACATCCTGAGCGATGCCCATGGAGCGCTGATTGAGCCCGTGCTGATCGACCACGGCCTGACCAGAGATCTTATGCGTCGTGACGCTGCCGTCGCTGCCGACCTCGAGGATCTTTCCCCGGCCCTGCACGGCCATGCGGTTGGTGGTGAACCCCGGAGGATAGCAATCGCCCTGTCCCGCTGCTTTGCCGATACCGTTGTAGGTCTTGAAGTCGACGTCATCGATGCCGCGGGAGAAGCCGTTGGCGCGCAACTGGCGATCGACATGCTCGGTGATGTTCTGGCCGAGTTCCTCCTGGAGCTGCTGATTGGCCTGGGCCAGCGGGACCGGCTTTCCCTCAACCATGCTTTGAATCTCTGCATGATTGGAGACGCCGGTTGCGTCGAAGTCGGTGGTGTGCGTGATATCGAAGTCGGTCTTGATCTTGGAATTGCCGAGGCCGCTGGCGCTCGATCCCGAGTCGCCGAGCGTGACGCTGTTGATCTCGATGTCGGGATGGGCGGCCCGGAAGTGCGCGATGGCGTCGCGGGTGCCATTATCGATGCTCGCATTGACTTGCTTGGCGAGTTGCTGATTGAGCAGCTGCGCCTCCTCGGTGGTCAAACCGCCGGCCTTTTGCAGATTCGCCAGCTTCTGCATGCCGCCTTCGCTATAGAGCTTGGAAATGTCTGCGGGATTGCCTGAGGTGAGCACACGATCTACGGCGTCGCGGGTTCCCTGCAAAGACTGATCGAGCGGATTGAAGGTGCGATAGATGCGATTGCTGAGGTTATTTGATCCCCGCTGGACGGCGTTGTCGAGAGCCTCGACATTCTTCACCACCGGCTGCATCATCTCATTGATGCCCGCGGCGACGTTGGGGCAATACTTGGGCAGGTAATGCATCACCGCGCCGCCGACCACGGTCGGGCCCCCTTCCACCACCATGGTGGAAAAGCCGGCCCAGGCCACACCTGCGGTCGAATATGTTTTCTGCGTCATCGTGGTGTCGTACATGGAATAGCCCATGTTGGCGGCCGTGTAGGCAATCTCCGAGGCGCCGCCGGTAGCGATCCCCGCGGTAAGCCGCGTAAAGCCCGAAGTGAGAGTGCCGAGGAACGTCGACTTGCCGTCGGCGTCTTTGCCGGTCATGATTTCCCGGATGGTGCCTAATGCACCTTGCTCGATGTAGCCGGGCTGGTCACTCAACGACGACTCCGGCATCACGGCTCCCTTGATGGAGTCGCCTGTGTATTGGCGCGTGGCCTTGATGGCCTGCCAATCAATGGGCTTGCCGCTATAGATGTCATTCAGGATCTGCTCGGTGCGATCGACCGCGTCGCCCGGGCCGCCGGGATTCCAGAGGTCGTGCTTCAGCGCTTCCTGCTCGATCTTTGTTACATAAGCTGCCGCGGCAGCCCGCTGCTTCTGGTCGGCGATCAACTGATTCATCGCCTTGCTGTCGGCGTCCTGCTGATGCTCGAACTTTTGCGTTTCTGACTGGCCCCAGCTGTCGGCAGCGGCGGTCTCCTGCTGCGACTTTTGCCAGGCATCCGGATTAAAGAGATTGCCGGTCTTGGTATCGTGCCACTCGCCGGTAGAGGGATCGTAGGCAACCTCCTTGTCGTTGCCCCAGTAATCTTTCAGGACCTGCGTGTTCTGTTGCTTCACCACCCCGGCGGCGATGGCGTCGGCGCCGGCTGAGCTCGAGTCCGCCTTGCTCTTCAGGTAGTCCAGGCGATCCTTGTATTGCTGGTCGAGCACCTGGTACTGCGGATCGGTGGTGTCAGCGCCGTTCTTGAAGTCGGCGTACTGCTTCATCATGTCGTTGTAGTCGCTGGTGGCAGCCTGCGAGTCTTTTACGGCCTGGTCGTAATCCGCTCCGTATGGAGAGGGGGCCGGTGGAGCCGGGGCGGCAGCCGGGTCTCCTGCGACAGTGGCAGGCGTCGAGTCCAGCATGGAATCCGTTATGGAGTCGCCGGAGCCATCGTCCGAGCCATCATCGGGTGCAGAACCATAGTCAACCGTGGGCGGCGGCGTGACGCTGGAGTCGAGCAGCGACTTCAGGCCAATGCCGGCCATGGTGAGCAGCCCGGGCAATAGAATGCCCGTCCCGGTCTCGGGAAGATCGGCGGGCCCGGGCACATCGTTCACGCCGGAGATGCCGGGAGGTTGATTGTCGGGGACCCAGGTGTAATCGTCAGCGTCGTTGCCGGAGCCGGTTTTAACCATATGGCCAGCGGGCTTTCCCGTGCTGCCGCTGGAGCCGGAGGAGCCGCCGCCGAAAAGACCACCACCGGCCTTGGTTGCGCTAACCGTGCACCCCATCATCAGGATGCCGTTATAGTTGTCGGCGTAGTTACCGGAGATCTGCGATCCGTTGATGGAGCCCGACAACTTGTATGTACGATTCCCGCTGGCTTCGGTCAGCTCGAAGCTGCTGGCAGTCCACGACTCGTGTACGGTGGTGTCGCTGGCCGGGTCCCACACCTTCCACGGCGTGCCGTTGGGAGTGGCGCGCAGTTCGACGCGGTAGAGGCCGGACGACGGGCCATTTGTCACACTCATTATCAGGGGTTCCGACGAGTTGCGATGAGGTCCGGATTCCTGGTACTCGTAGGTCCACGTTAACGTGCCGTTGTAGGTGCCGCGAGGATCGCTGGCGGCGTGAAGCAACGACGCCCCGCTCACGAGCGCGAACAGGATCAACAACGGATTCCGGCTTGCTTTCATCACTTTCACCTCGCCAGAACTCGAAGCAGCATGCCGGCGGTCATCCAGAGCGTGGTGAATCCCATGCCGCCCGCCATGGGCAGCAACATGTTGGCGATCTTGCCGCCGCCCAGTTTCATCAGATCGGCTCCGACCGCCGTGCCTGAGGTCATAATGCCGGCGGAAGCGAACGTGAGAGTGGCGTTCCAACCAAGAATCTGGTCGGCGATCAACGCCAGCACGGTGTAGGGAATCAGGAACAGGAAGTTTCTGGCGACGGTCTCGTTGACGACCGTCCATCCGTGCGCGGCACGGACTTTGCGATTGAAGAGGTAGAGAAGCCGGCCCAGAAGCCAGAGACACAGCCACGCCACCAGCGCGCCGCCAAGCGTTGCGATCGCCACCGATTTGAAGGTGGGATTCTCGCGGTGCGCGGCCAGCCCCGAGAGAACGGCGAAGCAGAGAAGCGGCGGAATCAGGTTGCGGTTCATCGTGGTTTCCTTCGCGTACAGCGCTTCAAGTAGCCAGAAGGCCCCAGCCGAGCAACACAAGAGCGCCGCAGAACGTGGCCAGGGCGACACTGTGCACAAGTTTTCCGTTGGTAAGCTGGCGGAATACAGTCATCATGGGCCCCAGCGCCCACAGCACTCCGGTGACGCCAAAGGAGATCGAAGTGTTCCATCGGAAGAAGAGATTGAAGACCAGGCCCACGATTCCATACACCAGCGCGGAGCTATAGCTCAATGCGACGGCGCGAATCACCCACTCAGGCGTTTGCTGGCCACCGATGAGGCGGGAGATGGACCACGCGACGGCAGCAATGGCCGCGATGCCTGCCGTTCCATAGACGCCGCCGAGCAGCGCCAGCAGGAAGCAGTGAATCCAGCCAACCGGACCCACATGATGGCGGTCCAGCCCGGTTTGAAAAAAGAAGATCGCGAATGCCACACCGGAGACGCTCAGGGCGAAGGGCCATGGGATCTTTCCCAGGCCCTGAGCAATCACCTGTCCCGGGCTCACCATCATCAACAAGATGGACCACCAGGGTTTCTTCGGCGCATTGGCGCGCGGCGGGGGCATCGGCGGACCGGGCGCGAACCCTTGAACCGGCGGCGGACTTTGCCAGGGAACTTGTGGAGTGTATCCGGGGAAGTTGGGCGGAGATGCGAACTGACTTACAGGGGAACCGGCCGGGGAAGCCATATGGAATTGCCCGCTGCGGGCTGCATCGAGCGAACTTGCACGCTCAAAGGTCATTGCGGAGTCCTCTGGCCAACGGCCGCTTTCAGGGCCCTGTTTACGACGGATCAGAATACACCTGCTGGTTCACCGTGTCATCCGCGGCTTGCGAGAGAATTCCGTACGCGGTCGCACAGTTATTGTTTTCACTGGAGCCTGCCGGTCTTCTTCCAATTTGCAATGCGCGAAAAGTGGTACTGAAAGTAGATAAGGCTGAAGAAGAACGTCATGACTCCACTCAGTCGCAGTCCGATCGGTTCCACGGAGTTGTAGTACCTAACCATCGACTTGCGCATGGAGAAGACCATGACAAGCCCCATCACAAGGAGAATTACATTCAGAACCAACTCCACCAGGAGGATCTCCGCCATGGTGTTCGTGGAAGCCTGCGTCGCAGCGAGCGCCAGGCCAACCATAACCATCGCCCCCAGCAGGTTGAGAACGAGCAGCGTGACTGCTTTGCTGGAAGGGTCGATCTTCCTGACGAATGCGGCCTGCCGGAATGCCCAGATGAGGCCGAACAATCCGAAGGTGATGGCGCTGAGTACGATCACCAGAAACCAGTGCAGGCCGGGCGGGATGGGACTATTCGCAAAAGGCGCGGGCATTGCCCCCGGGGCTGCGTAAGGGATCTGTGAGGGATAGCCGGGCTGCTGCGCATATCCGGGATACGCGGCTACCGGACCGCTGCCGACGGGCGTGTACGCGGGCGGTGTGTAAGGTGACGCGGGGTAGCTGAATACAGGCGCGGGCGCTGCTGGCCTTGGCGGTGCGCTGACGACGGCGGCGGCCCCGCAGTCCTGACAGAATTTCAACTCCGGAGGCATCGCTGATCCACATCGACAACAAAACTGACTCATTGCCTCTCCTTGCCTGGTGTGCCGCTCCAAGCGCAACGGCGCACATGGTTCTCTCTTCGTTGTTGCGTATTGCGGGGCTGCGCGCTTCAGTCCTTTTGCTTCGGGATATATTCGATAATGGCGTGCGCAAGACGCGAGATTGGCAGCGTCTGCAGCCACACCATTCCGGGGCCAGTAAGCGAAGCCAGAAAGATTCCATCGCCGCCGAACAGCATGTTTTTGACTCCGGGCACCCGCGTGATGGCGAAGCCAACCGTGGTGTGGAAGGCGCCCACGTGGCCCGGGTGGACGCGAAGAGTCTCCCCCGGAGCCAGATTTTTCATGATCAATTCTCCCGACAGCTCAAACCAGGCCGTTCCTGTGCCGCCCACTTTTTGCAGCATGAAGCCGGCTCCGCCAAAGATGCCGGCTCCAAGTGACTGCTGAAAACCGACGCCGATCGTGACCTGTGGGGTGGCGCAGAGAAAGCCATGGCGGTGCACCATGTACTCGGCGCCGGGAGCCACCTCAACCGGCACAATGTGTCCCGGAACCTTTGTGGCAAAGGCCACCTCGCCCGGGTTTTGCATGGCGCGGTACTCGGTCATGAACAGGCTGCCGCCGCCCGCGACGCGCTTGAGAGCTCCCAGGAAGCCTCCGCCGCCACCGAGTTGGGTGTGCGTGCTCATTTGAATCGAGCTTGTCATCCATGAGAGCTCTCCGCTCTCGGAGTACACGCTCTCGTTCGGGCCAAGCTGGATTTCCAGCACCGGCATGGTTGTTCCCTGAATCCGCATTTGCATAATCGACTCCTTTTACGACGCATGTATTTCGCGCCGGAGACGCGGCCTGCCTGGCAAGAAAAGAGCGCAGCCGCTCCGGCGGCAATAGTTTGAAAGGGCCCTACTGCTGTCCCATGGTGAAGTTGACTGTGACATCGGTCTCCGCTTCGACAGGTTTGCCGTTGAGCGTGACGGGCTTGAAAGTCCATTTCGCTATGGCATCGCAGGCCGCTTTTTGCAGGAGCTTATGGCCTGAAACCACGGTTGTGCTCTTGACGGTGCCGTCCTTCGCGATCAAAACGTGCACCTTCACGGGCCCGCTGATGCCGGCGATCTTTG
>JARLFZ010000130.1 GCA_031296305.1 Occallatibacter sp.
GCACAACGTCACAGCTTCGAGCGTGAATTGCACCAAGATATTTCTTTTGGTCGCGCCAATCGCTTTGCGCACGCCGATCTCGCGCGTACGCTCGGTCACGCTGACCAGCATGATGTTCATCACGCCCACGCCGCCCACCATCAAGCCCACGCACGACACTGCAACCATGAAGAGGAAGAGTCCGCCGGTCAATTGATTCCACAGCCGCGTCAGCGACTCGGGACTGAAAATTGCGAAATTGTCGTCTTGATCGGCGTGCAACTTGCGCCGCACGCGCAGCAACTCGCGCACCTCCTCGGTGACGAGTGCCTTATTCGCCTGGTCGTCGTACTTCACAATGAGCCAGAAATCGGTCACTTCCGGATGAATCTTGCGAAATGTCTCCAACGGGAAATAGGCCTGGTTGTCCTGCGTGTTGCGTCCGCTGCCGAAGGGTTGAGGTTGCAAGTCGAGCACGCCGATCACAGTGAAGACGTCGCCTTCGCACTCCAGATCCTTGCCAATTGGATCCTCGCCGGGAAAAAGATCGGCGGCGGAATCGTGACCCAGAATCACCACATTCTCGCGGTGTTCTTCTTCCGACTGGGTCCACAGGCGGCCTTCGAGAAAATCGACCTCCTGCACCGCAGTAAACGCCTCGGTGCCACCGGTCAGAATGGTGTTCTGAATCTTGTGCGTGCCGTGTTTCAGCGAAACCTTGCCCAACCCCGTCTGCATATTCTGATAAGAGATCTCGGGGTCTACGGCCAGCACATGCGGCAATGCGCGTATCGCGATTCCGTCTTCGAAGGTAAGTTTTTTGCGGTTCAGTTCCTCGGTGGTGGGCCGGTGACCGAACGGTTCAAAGTGATAGATCCACAGGGCGTTTGTGCCTAACGTGGTAACAAAATGGTCGATATTGGAATTGAGCCCGTTGATCGCCGAGGAGATCAGAATGACGGTCGAAATACCAATCAGGATGCCGAGAATGGTGAGGCCGGAGCGCATCTTGTTGTTGCGCAGAGTATCCAGCGCCATCTTGACGGATTCTCGGGATTGGCCAGCTTGATACATCCATACTCCCGCTGTGGATAACGAGTGGTTAGTTGTTAGTGATTAGTGGTTGGGGATTAAGGCCAAACTTAGTGTTTGATCTTTCCCAGGATCGCGTTGATCATCTTTCCAACTTCGAACGATAGACTCTCCACCTCATTCAGAAGGCCAGTTTCTCCGAATTTCAGCGCCCGCGCAATTTCAATTTGAGTCTGCAATTCACAGTTCGAGCCACGCGCAACTCCCAAGAACTGACGGAACTCCCCAGAACTCAACCTTCCCTGGCCTTCCGCGATGTTGCTCGAAACGGAAACGGCCGAGCGCCTGATCTGGCTTTTCAGACCATAGATCTCTTCGCGCGGAAAATTGCCAGTCATGCGATACGCTGCGGTCGCCAATTGAATCGACCGCTGCCAAACCACGAGATCCCGAAATGATTGCACCGTCATCGAACACGTCCTTTTCGGTGATCCAGGAAAAAATCAAACATGGGACAGCGAAACACTAACCACTAATCACTACTCACCACTCCTCACAGTTCTGCTCTCAGCGCCGTAATCGGATCGAGGGCACTCGCCTTGTGCGCCGGGTAAATGCCAAAGAACAGGCCGACGGAGATCGACACAATCAACCCCACCGCAATCGACCATAAGGCCACCACGGACGGGAATCCGATGGCCAGTGTTACTACCTTGGCTATGCCAATGCCCAACAAGACTCCGATGACTCCCCCGATCGACGCCAGCAACGCCGACTCAATTAGAAACTGCAGCAAGATGTCTTTTCGCTTCGCGCCCAATGCCTTGCGCACGCCGATCTCGCGGGTTCGCTCCGTCACCGTGACCAACATGATGTTCATGATGACGATGCCGCCGACCACCAGAGAAATGGCGGCAATAGCCACCACCACTGCGCCAAAGTTGTCGAGGATATTTCCCAGCAGATTCTGAAACGTCGCGCTCGATTCGACGGAGAAAGTATCCGGTTTATCTGGCGCCAGGTGCCGCCGCGCGCGCATGATGGCGCGCAGTTCGTCGCTCACTGATTCCATCACGATGCCCCCGCCGCCGGCATCGACAAAAACCCGCAGACTGCCCTGGGAGCCGTACCTCTCGAGAAACGTGGTTAGCGGAACCGATACCCAGTTGTCCATGCTCTGGCCGAACATCTTGCCCTGTCTCTGGCCCACGCCGATGACGGTAAACGGCACCCCGTCTACGCGGATCTCCTTGCCCAGTGGATCGCCCGGCCCCAGCACATTGTCCTCAATATCGGAACCCACAATAGCCACATGCGCCGAGTGCGTGTCTTCGGAATCGGTGAACGAGCGCCCCACTGCGAGATCGAGGTTCGAGAGCGAAGGCATGGTCCACGTCCAGCCTCGGATCTGCGTGTCGGTGGTGGACTGCGTTCCGCGCACTACTTTTCCGTTGGAGCTCGTGCGCTGCGCGCCCACGGTGGCGCAGGATTTGCAATCGGAAAGGACCGCGCGGTAATCGTCGTAGGTGACGAATTTGCGCTTTTGAAACTCGATATACTCCTCGATCGTGATGAACGTGTCCGGCATCCTGCTGATGGTGATCACCGACGCGCCATAGGTGTTCACCTTCGACGTAACAAACTGCCTGGCGCCGTTGGTCAGGGTGACCACCATGATGACCGAGGCCACGCCGATGATGACCCCCAGCAGCGTGAGGATGCTGCGCATCTTGCTTCCCCACAGAGATTGCAGCGCGAGTTTGAAGGCCTCTTTGAGGGGCATGGCTTCCCGTTCTTATGATACGCATGCAGCCGCGGTGCGGTTCCGCAGAGACAGGCAATAGGGAGTAGGCAATAGGGAATAGAGCGACCGCCTGCCTATGAAAGGTCTCTATTCCCCGCTTCCTATTTTCCTGTGCTGCCAAACCCCTTGGCGGCCCGTACCGAGCCTTCCAGGCTCTCGACCTCTTGGATGGGGCCCGTGAGGACTGGTACGGGAACCATCTGCGCGACCTTTTCGCCGGCCTGGAGCTCTTGGGCGGCATCGCCCAGATTGGTCATTACGATGAGGATCTCTCCGCGGTAGCCGGAATCGATCACGCCGCCCGTCGTCGCCAACCCCCGCGCCGCCATCGACGAGCGGTCGCGCACCAGCAACCCCAGGGGCGCGCCGGTCTTAGGATCGCGTGCCTCGACGGCGATCCCGGTCCGCAGCTTCACCGTGGCCCGCGGCGCCAATACGGCCGCTTCCAGCGCGAACACGTCGTAACCCAGATCCTCGCCCGGATGCGCCACTACCGGCAGCCGTGCGCCGGGCTCCAACCGTTTCACTCGCAGCATGGTTTGATAGTAGCGGAAAGAGCGGAGTTAGCGGGGTTGGCGGAGTTAGCGGAGTTAGCGGAGCTAGGCCTTCAACGCGCCTTTGTGGAATTCGCGTTCTTCCTGAGCTTGATCCCCAACGCGCAATGCTCGCACGCCCGATCCTAACGCCGCTAACTCCGCTGGCTCCGCAATCTCCGCTAAAAAATGGTCGACCCCGAGGAATCTCTCCCTCGGGGCCGTCATGCAATTCGGCAAAAGGACTCATAAGCCGAATTCTGTTTATGCGGTCATTCCTCTAGACGCCACGTTGCCGTGGGCGTTCATCAGCGACCTACCCGGAGGTTTCGGCTATTGCATAGAGCAGCCTTACGGCGCCGGGCCGGCACCGGGCGCGAGCCTTGCTCCCTGGCTCGTACTTCCCTCCCTATTTGGTCTTGCTCCGTGTGGGGTTTACCCTGCCTCCGTCATTACTGCCGGAGCGGTGCGCTCTTACCGCACCTTTTCACCCTTACCACCACTGCGTGGGGCACCACTGCGTGGAGCAGCCCTTTGGACGAGTCCATCGGAAACCTCCACGCAGTGGTGCCCCACGCAATGGGGCGGTATGTTCTCTGTGGCACTAGCCGTCCACGGGCCTTGACGCCCGCGTCCCGGACGTTATCCGGCACACTGCCCTGCGGAGTTCGGACTTTCCTCTCCCGGCAACCCCTGCTTGCGCAAGGATTTCCAGCAGCGACCGCCCGGTCCTCCTGCCAGTGTCTAGTGTACCGCAAAGCTCATTTCCTCAACCCCGATAGGGGATTTTTGAAGTCTCAACCTCAATATCGCCTAGCCCCATCTGCCTCAATCGGATTCCGAGGTTGATTGCGACCTGTTCTTTGTTCAAAGATGGCCCGACGACGATCCTTTTTATCGGAGGGTTCGCTTTCTTTAGGGCCAACGAAATTGCTATGTACGGCACGGGATTGTCTTTACCTGGGCGAAATTGGATTCCGGAAGTGTCTGACTTCAACGTAAAGAATTTCAAAAGTCGATATTCTCTTTCCTCGCTAAACCCGGAGTGCTTAAAGAGATTGCTAAACAGCAACGCGGTGAGAGCAAATTCGTTCCAGTCGCTATTTTTGGAATGGCCCTCTTTTACCGTTTGACGCAGCGAGTCATATGTCATTAAGTTGTCGACTGTTAGATCCCGAAAAGGCCCGTCGAGAAGACTGTTGGAGAGTTTTTCGCATAGATTAAGCTGTTCGGTTTCAGAATAGATGCAGGACTCGAAAAAACTCGCCTGCGGGGTTGCCGCGTGGAATTCGCTTGTTAGTCCCAGATCGAAAACGAGACAATAACCCTGCGCCCCGCGCGAATACCCTCGCCATTGACTTAAGCGGTCACCGCCGTCTACGTCTTCGCCGGTGTCTGTGCAAAAGGAAACGATATATGCGTCTAGAACATCCGTTGTGGTCTGTTCAAAATAGTCAACCAGTGTATTCGATGCATCCAAGGCCCCAAACTTCTTAAAGGCCACTCGAAATAGGGCCTCTTTGAAAAGTGTTAGGCCATATCGACGCTCCATGCTGTCGTTCAGGAAACGATAGTGCGTTGCCCAGATGCTGTCGGACGTGAGGATTCCGTCGAGGCCCGTTTGTGTGGTGTAGTGAAAGAGCCGCTTTGGTTTGGTCTGGCCCGCATTCTCTCCGCGGTTTTGCTCTTCCATATCTACTCTTCGCCTTCCCGGAGCTCTTCGAGCACTCCGGCAATCTTCTCGCGCAGTTCAGGAATGTCCTCTTCAACCGAATCCCAAACCATCGCCAGACTCACGGAAAAGTAGCCGTGCGCTACGCGATTTCGCATCCCATAAATCTGGGCAAACGGAATTGACGGGTGCCTGACGGCAATGCCTGGGTCGGCTTCCCGAAGGTTATTCGCCGCTTCCCCGATGATCTCGACATTGCGGATCACCGCATCCTGTTTGAGCGTGTCGGCGAAGAACTCCTCGCGGCTCATACCCTTGGTGTAGTCAAGAATGCGGTCCGCCGCTTGAAGGATGTGGACGACGAAATCTCTGGCGGTGAGGTCTCCCTTGCTCATAGCGCGGCGGCTTCGGCGAGCACCTTATCACGGAATTTAGGGTGGATTTCTTCGGGTGTGCGGAGGTCGATTTTGACGCCGGTGACGTTCGCCAGTTGCGCTTGGAGCCGCTCCATGGCGAGCAGGCTGGCGCGCGGGGCGGGGTCGACGAGGATGTCGAGATCGCTGCCTTCGGTATCTTCGCCACGCACCACGCTGCCGAAGACGCGCGGATTCGCCATGCCCGCGTTCAAAACCAACTCGCGGATGGTGTCTCGATACTGCGGCAATGCTTCAGAAGGCTTCATAAAAACGCTCTCGCGGAGGCGGCAGCTCATTCTTGCTTCCCCAACTGCGCAGCCATTCGATCACTTTCTCGTTGGGGGCGCTATCACCGGCTTCGATTTCATTGAATCCGGCCTGAATCTCCTGCTGCTTCCAATCTTCGTAGCCGTCCGATGGCTTCTCAACTTTAGCGTGCGGGGAGCTGCGCAACGCAATCGAGCCGGCCGGGGTCAATGTCCACTCCACGGCGTCGCCGACGGAGAGATTTGCCTTCCGCAGCAAATCTTCCGGAATTTCTATCGTGACTGCACGTCCCTTGCGGGCAATCTGGGTGGCCATACATCCGCCTTCGATTCAATGGTAACCCGAATGCACATTGTCGTGCTCGGAGCTAATTGAGAAACATCCCTCGGGGGCTAAAGCCCCAAGTCTTATGCGGCATTTGCGGCACGGCTAAAGCCGTGCCCTTTCAAAGCTGGATCTATGCACTAGTTCTAGAGTGCTTGAAGAGTTCACATTCCCTGTGCGCCTTGGCGAACGGGGGCACCCTGCGTTTGATATAAAGGGTGCCGAGCGCGCAAGCGGTTCGCATCGCGCCGCAAAGGACTCTTCTACCCATGGCCTCGTCACAAAGATTCTGCCTGCTCCTCGCCACAGTCCTCCTTTCTCCCGGTCTACACGCCCAGCAACCCTCCGCTCCCGCGGTCATCGACATGAAGCCCGTCGCGCCGGAGTCTGTGGGCTTTTCTTCCGAACGATTGGAGCGCCTGCATACTTTCATCCAAGGCGTGATCGACAAAAAGGAGCTCTCCGGCGCCGTCACCATCCTTGCGCGCCACGGCAAAATCGTCGACTACCGCACCTACGGCGTGCAGGATTTTTCGACCGGCGTGCCCATGTCGAAGGAAACCATCTTCCGCGACTACTCCATGACCAAGCCGGTGACGGGCGTGGCCATGCTCATCCTGTACGAAGAGGGCAAGTGGCTGCCCAGCGACCCCATCTCCAAGTTCATTCCCGAGTTTGCCAATCTCAAGGTCTACGCAGGGCTCGATGCCGTCGGCAAAATGATCCTCGTCGATCCCGACCACGCGCCCACCATGCACGAGCTGATGACCCACACCGCCGGCTTCAGCTACGGAGATGGCGAGGGCCCGGTGGACGCGATGTACCAGAAGCTCCAGGTTCGCCAGCCGCCGAATCCGCAGGAGTTCATCAACCGCCTCGCGCAGATCCCGCTCAACTACCAGCCCGGCACCAAGTGGCGCTACAGCCTCTCCATGGACATACAGGGCTACATCATTGAGAAGATTACCGGCCAGTCGCTTCCCGATTTCATGCGCGACCATCTCTTCACGCCGCTCGGCATGAAGGACGCCGGCTTTTACGTTCGCGCCGACAAGCGGGATCGCCTCGCCGCGCTTTACGAGTACGACGGCCACGACGGCCTGAAGCCCGATAGCTCGAACGCGCGCGGCTTTGGTGACTTTCTCTCTCCGCCCGCAGCGCCCTCCGGCGGCGGCGGCCTGGTCTCGACGGCCGAAGACTATTACCGCTTCGCGCAGATGTTGGCAAACAGCGGCGAGCTGGGCGGCGTGCGCATTCTCGCGCCATCGTCCGTTCGCCTGATGGACACCAACCACTTGCCGCCCTCGCTGCTCACCGGCGAGTTCCACGTAGGCGCGCAGACGCTCCGGCCGGGCTTCGGCTACGGCTACGACTGCGCCGTTCTCTTCGATCCGCAGGCCGCCGATTTGCCCGACGGCAAGAACACTTTCTTCTGGGACGGTGCAGCCAGCACGTGGTACTGGGTCGACCCCACCAACGACATCGTTTTCGTCGGCATGATCCAGCGCCTCGGAGGCGGCAAACCGAATATGGAATACTCGACCCGGCCGCTGGTGTACCAGGCGCTGGTCGATCCTGCAAAGTAGCGGCGCGCCTGCAAAGTAGCGGCACGTGCTGAATCATCCGGCGCCTCACTACAATCAAATGAGCAGATGATTCAGTACCTCTATCTCGGACGCGTTGACTATGCCGAAGCCTTGGGCGTGCAGGAAGAACTTGTCGGGCTGCGCCAGCAGGGCCGCATCGGCAACGTGCTTCTGCTGCTTGAACACCCGCCTGTGCTCACGCTGGGCCGGAACGCCAAGCGATCGAACATTCTTGCCTCCGACGAAATGCTGGCCAGCCGCGGCGTCACGCAGCACGAGATCAATCGCGGTGGCGACGTCACCTATCACGGCCCCGGCCAGCTTATCGGTTACCCCATTTTCGATTTGCGCAGCCTGCGCAATGCGAGCGGCAATCGTCTCGGCCCAGTCGACTTCGTCCGCCTGATGGAAGAGGCGCTCATCCGGCTCTGCGGCGAGTTGGGCGTGGCGGCCGGGCGCATCTGCGGACTGACGGGCGTGTGGTGCCACCTGCGGTGGGGTCCTGCGGACGGCAGCCCTTTGGATGAGAGTTGTGGGAGAACCGCCAAAGATGCGCCCGCGGGTGAAAGAAAGATTGCGGCCATCGGCATTCACGTCGCCCGCGGCGTCACTTCGCATGGATTCGCCTTCAACGTCACCACCGATCTCGGCGATTTCCGCCTCATCAACCCCTGCGGCATCACCGACAAGCCCGTGACGAGCCTGGCCAGAGAGGTTTCGGACCCTGCGGCGCTGCCTACGCTCGAAGATCTCGCCCATCGGGCGGCTCGGCAGTTTGGAGCGGTCTTCGACGAGCCGGTCGAAATGTTGGAAAGTCTTGCCGCGCTGCGCGCCCAGGCGCAAACTGCCGCTGCGCCGGAATCGCCGGCACAAGACACGCCGCTCCAGGTCCCGCCTGAGATCGAGCGCTTGCGCCAACTGCCGCGCCCAGTCAAAGACCCGCCGATATTGGCGTAAGGGCTCAGCGTGGGCCTGACCAGCCGCATTCTGCCGCGCCGGATTCCGGTAGTGAGTCAGGTTGAGGGGGACGTCCCTCAGGGGCTAAAGCCCGGGTTTAATGATCGGCATTTTCGGCACGACTGAACAGCTTGCTGAAAAAGTCCGAAGCGAGCGCGAAGTGTAGCGAAAAA
>JARLFZ010000131.1 GCA_031296305.1 Occallatibacter sp.
GTACTGCCCGTTTCATCTCGGGGCGCCGGCGGTCCGGCTCCAGCCCCCAAAAACCTTTACTTGCCCTGCGCACGGCCGATGATCTCATCGGCAATCATGCGCGGCGCCTCTTCATAGCGCGAAAACTGCATGGAATACGATGCCCGGCCCTGCGTGGACGAACGAATCTCGTTCACGTAGCCGAACATTTCCTTGAGCGGCACCATAGCCTTGATCACTTGCGAGCCCGCGGCATGCTCCACGTGCTCAACGCGCCCGCGGCGCGAATTGATGTCGCCAATGATCACGCCCATGAACTCATCCGGGACCGTGACTTCGACCGCCATCACCGGCTCCAGCAGCACCGGCTTGGCCTTGTGCGCTGCTTCCTTGAACGCGATAGAGCCCGCAATCTTAAACGCGTTTTCATTGGAGTCGACTTCGTGGTAGCTGCCGTCAATCAACGCCACCTTGATATCAACCATGGGGAAGCCAGCCAGAATGCCGCCCTCCATCGCGCCGCGCACGCCCATGTCGATGGGCTTGATGTACTCCTTGGGCACCACGCCGCCCTTGATCTCGTTGATGAACTCGTAGCCTTTGCCTGGCTCATTAGGCTCGACGCGCAGCTCGCAGTGGCCGTAGTTGCCCGAGCCGCCAGTCTGCCTGATGTACTTGCCCTCGGCTTCGGCCGATTTGCGGATGGTCTCGCGGAAGGCCACCTTGGGCTCGCCCACATTGGCTTCCACCCTGTACTCGCGCTTCATGCGGTCCACAAGAATTTCAAGGTGCAGCTCGCCCATGCCGCTGATAATCGTCTGCCCGGAATCCTCGTCGGTATGCACCTTGAAGGTGGGGTCTTCCTCGGCCAGCTTCGACAGGGCAACGCCCATCTTCTCCTGGTCGGCCTTGGTCTTGGGCTCAATAGCGACCGAAATTACGGGTTCAGGGAAGGTGATGGCGCCGAGAGCAATGGGGTGATGCGGGTCGCAGAGCGTGTCGCCGGTCTTTACATCCTTCAGGCTCACGCAGGCGCAGATGTCGCCGGCCAGAATCTCCGTAATGTCTTCACGCTTGTTGGCGTGCATCTTGACCAGGCGCCCCACGCGCTCTGTCCTGCCGGTGCGCGGATTCATGATGGTGTCGCCGGTCTTGAGCGTGCCCGAATAAACGCGGATAAACGAAAGCTTGCCGTACTGGTCGTTGATCAGCTTGAACGCCAGCGCCGAAAAGGAATCGCTGTCGTCGCACTTGCGGTGTTCAATTTTCGAATGATCGTGGGGATTGATGCCGTCAACGGGAGGCTTGTCGAGCGGGCTGGGCAGGTAGTCGACCACAGCGTCGAGCAGAGTCTGAATGCCCTTGTTCTTGAATGCCGATCCGCAGATGACCGGGAAAACCTTCAGATCGATGGTGGCCTGGCGAATGCCCGCCTTCAACTCTTCCACCGTCGGCGTCTCACCCTCAAGAAACTTTTCCAAAAGCACATCGTCGGTCTCGGCGATGGTCTCGATCAGTTGCGTGCGAAACGCATTGGCTTTCTTCACCAGGTTGGCGGGAATTTCTTCGATAGAAAATTCGGCGCCCAGGGTTTCGTCGTGCCAGAGGATCGCCTTCATCTCGACCAGATCCACAACGCCCTTGAAGTTGGCCTCGGCGCCCACGGGAATCTGTAACGCCACGGGCCGCGCGCCAAGCCGCTTGCGAATGGTTTCAAGAACGTGCTCAAAATCCGCGCCGTTCTTGTCCATTTTGTTCACGAAGCAGATGCGGGGAACCTTGTACTTGTCGCCCTGCCGCCACACGGTTTCGGTCTGCGGCTGCACACCGGATACAGAATCGAACAGCGCCACCGCGCTATCGAGGACGCGCAGGCTTCGCTCTACCTCGGCGGTAAAGTCCACGTGGCCGGGGGTATCAATAATATTGATGAGGACATCGCGCCAGGTGCATGTGGTCGCAGCCGAAGTGATCGTGATGCCGCGCTCCTGCTCCTGCTCCATGTAATCCATGGTCGCCGTGCCTTCATGCACCTCTCCCAGCCGGTGCGTGATGCCGGTATAAAACAGGATGCGTTCTGTCGCTGTCGTCTTTCCGGCGTCGATGTGCGCCATGATGCCGATGTTCCGGCAGCGATTTAGAGGTACGGTGCGAGTCACGATTTCAATTCCTTGCGGGACATCTTTCCCCGCGGTTAAGTCGTTCGTCCATCTCCGGCAGCCCACTTGCCCGACTTGCCGCGCCGGCTGCTTCTCACTCGCCAGCTCAATTCTTCAAACTCTCGGGTGCGTCGGATCCTAGTCCCTACGTCCCTTAGTCCCTGCTCTTACCACCGGTAGTGCGCAAAGGCCTTGTTGGCCTCGGCCATGCGGTGCACGTCTTCCTTCTTCTTCATCGCGGCGCCGCGTCCATTGGCTGCGTCAAGCAGTTCGTTCGAGAGCTTGTCGGTCATGCCCTTCTCGCCGCGGCTGCGCCCGTAGGTAATCAGCCAGCGAATAGCGAGCGAGGTGCGGCGATCGGGACCCACCTCGATCGGCACCTGATAGTTTGCGCCGCCTACACGCCGCGTCTTCACTTCCAGCAGCGGCTTGCAGTTCTCGACGGCCTTCTTGAACAGCTTGAGCGCGTCGTCGCCGCCGCCCTTCTCCTCCAGGTTCTTCATCGCCTGGTAGAAGATGTTTTGCGCGGTCGACTTCTTGCCGCCCCACATCATCGAGTTCACAAACTTGGTGACCAGCGTCGATCCGTACACCGGGTCCGCCGCCACTTCCCGCTTCGCAATGTGCCCTTTTCTTGGCATAAATCCTCAAAAAACAGCTACTAGCTTTCAGCCATCAGCTTTCAGCCTGTTCGTGCCAGCCCCACCGCCGTCGGCTCCCGCAATCAATAGCTGAGAGCTGAAGGCTGAGGGCTTGGCTCTACTTCTTAGCGCCGCCCTTGGCGCGCTTGGTGCCGTACTTCGACCGGCCCTGATTGCGCCCAGCTACGCCTACTGAATCCAGCGTTCCGCGGATCACGTGATAGCGCACGCCCGGCAAATCCTTCACGCGGCCCCCGCGGATGAGCACAATCGAGTGCTCCTGCAGGTTGTGCCCGATGCCGGGGATGTAGGTGGTGACCTCGATCCCGTTGGTCAGCCGCACGCGAGCTACCTTGCGCAGGGCCGAGTTCGGCTTCTTGGGCGTTTGCGTATACACGCGCGTGCACACGCCGCGCCGTTGCGGCGAGGCCTGCAAGGCGGGCGACGCCGTCTTGTACCTTGGGGCCGTGCGCCCCTTGCGAACCAGTTGATTAAAAGTCGGCAAAACGCAACTCCTTACTTCACAAACCGGTAACTTCTCAACCCACAGCCGCGCGCGAACGCCCTTCGGGCTGTTTTGGACCTGATTGGCATTTCAGCCAAACAAGCGCACAAAAGCCCTATGGCTACTGCTTCGCGTCTGTCTTCGTTCCGATCTCAGACGAGAACCGGGACGGTTTGCCGGTCGCTTTCCGCGATTTCACGAAAAGGCCCGCGCCGTATCCCGCTTCCGGCCCGCATAGCCCCTCCAAGGTGGGGAACGCGCGGGCGCCGATGCGAGTGTTTCCTGCCCCCGCAAGAAGAGAGCGATTCCGGAAACATGTCTGGCCGGTTAACTTCACCTGGCCTGGAAAACCTACCCAGCCCAACCTGCCTGACCGGGCATTTCCCAACGCAACCAACGTAGAAACACACAACTAGCTGCGTTCTTGCGAACCTTTCCAAGATATCAAGAAAAATGGGAGGAGTCAACGGTTTGGACGCATTGGTCTGGTTTTAGCGCCCTTTTCCTGTCTCTTCCTTCACAATCTCGCCGTCGCGCATGTACAAAATCCGCCCCGCAATCGCCGCCGCCTCGGGATTGTGCGTAATCATCAGGGTGGTCTGGCCCAGCTCACGGTTCGAGCGCAGCAGCATTTCGAGCACCGCGTCGGAGGTCTTGGTGTCCAGGTTGCCGGTGGGCTCGTCGGCCAGCAAAATGGCCGGCCGCGTGATAAGTGCCCGCGCTATGGCCACGCGCTGCTGCTCACCGCCGCTCAGCTCCGAAGGCCTGTGGTCGAGCCGCCCCTTGATCGCCAACATGTCGCTAAGATGTTCTAGATATTGACGATCCATCGGGACCCCGTTGGGACCCGAGGCGCGGCCGCTGATGGTGTAGGCAATCTCGATATTGCCGAGGCCAGTAAGCGTGGGCAGCAGGTTGAAGCGCTGGAAGACGAAGCCGATGCGGTGCTTGCGCAACCGGGTGCGCTCGGCGTCGTTAAGCGAGGCAAAATCCACGCCGTCAATCACCACGCGCCCTTCGCTGGCCCGCGTGAGTCCACCCAAAAGATAGAAAAGAGTGGACTTGCCCGATCCAGAAGGCCCCACGATGGCGACAAACTCACCCGGCTCGACGGCGAGCGAAACCCCGCGCACCGCAGCCACCTGGATGCGTCCCGCGGCGTATACCTTGGTCAGATTTTCGGCAACAATAATATGGTTGGACTGTTCGGTGGGCACGTCTGCCATTGTAAAGGCAAGGACCAAGGGAACAAGGGAACGAGAAATCAGCGGAAGCGGTGGACCCGGCTCTGGTAGCGCCGGTCTTCTGACCGGCTGTAGCGCGGGCCTCCCGGCCCGCGCTCGCGACCCTGATTCACAAGCCATGTCTGTTTCAACAGGTCCGGTATAACTCCGAAAAGCTACAATAGCTCTGCATATATCTCCAAACCAGGATTCCCCGCATGACTACCGAACTGAAATCCTCCCTCGTCACTTCATTTGAAGCGGCCGCCACCAAGGCCGGCCTCACACTTGTCTCCGTCTCGCAAGGCGCGGACTTTCACGGCCATCCTACCGCCGTCTTCGAACTCGGCCTGCCCGGCACGGAGACCGCGGGCCGCTCGCTGAAACTCGAATTGAGCGAGGCCTTCGATTTTGACAAGCCGAATCTGCTGCCCGAGATGACCGCGCATCTTGCCGGCGAAGCCAAGCGCCTGCGCAATCCGCGTCCCGAATGCTTCGTCACGCTGGGCGGACTGCCCCTGGCTTTTGAAAAATTCGCGTGGCCCTTTCACCAATCGATCTCCGGCGCCGACACCTACATTGTTCACGGCGAACTGCAACTGGCCGACGGCGGAACGCACGACCTGCACGCCAAGATCTCCGCCTCCGTCACGCTCACCTTTGCTGAGATCGTGCCCGCGATGGAGCAGCCCTACGCCGAAACCTTCATCTACAACGCGGTGCGTAAGACGGTCGACATGGGCCAACTGGAGTTCGTGAAGTCCGGCAACCGCCAGCCCGTGCCCGTGACCACGCGCTACTACAGCCGCTGGCAAAAGAAGTTCATCTTTACAGAAACCGACGACCAGGAGCGCCTGCGCTATCTTTTGAGCAAGGTCTACTGGCTCTCCGGAGTTCTCGGCGATTCCAAGCCGGTCTGGATCGCCGATCCGAGAGACGCGCAATACCTGAACACGACCGAAGCGGATTTACTGCGCATGGCCAGTCACGAAGCCGGCGAAGGACTGATGGTTGTCGAAGGCGAATTTGCCGCGGCCACTCCCGCGCTCATGGCCCGGGCAGCCGAATATCATGCCATGCTTGAAGCCGCGCTCGACTTCACCAAGCCGAAGTTCAACGAGAGCATGCGCGCCGGGCACGCGAATATGTAGCGCCCGGTGGCGGGCATTTTCTGGCTCGACATGAGCGGACCTGCCTAAAAAGGAGATTCCAGGTGGCGCGTCGCAAGAGGGTTAAGCCGACCGATCCCAAAGTGTTTTTCGGCCTATTGGTGGCCGTCGGCATTATCTGGGTCATCGTTCAGGTTTTGCAACAGGTCTCTCGTATATCTTCCGGCGAAATTGGACTTGTAATTCTCATTGGTGGCGCGGCCGCGCTGGCTTTTCCAGTTGTGCGTCACCTTCGTCGCGCCGCGTCACGCCGCGCACTTTACCAGAAATCCCAAGCCATCGTCGCGCAGCACATAGGAGCCTTGGTCACGCGAAGAGCGCAGCTTGTGACGCCAGACGCTTACGGGAAGCCCCAATTTGAAAAATGGGAAAAAGAGATAGGCCATTTCATCGCGCAGATAGTCGGACCGTCGCTTACTCCAAATGAGCAAACGGAACTCCATCGCGAAGGTTCAACATTTGTATATAAGATTGACGCAATCGTAGCAGCGGCAATGCTGAATCAGCCAGTTTTTCAGGCTTTCTCCGATTCAATGACTCCTATACAATTTGAACACTTTTGCGCGAACGAATTACGCCAAGTCGGATGGAACGCGCACGTGACAAAGCAAAGTGGCGACCAGGGTGTGGATGTGGTGGCTGAAATGGACCATTTGCGGGTCGTGATCCAATGCAAGCTCTACTACGGTCAGCCGGTTGGAAACAAAGCCGTCCAGGAAGCCGTAGCAGGAAGAGGGCATGAACGAGCGACCCATAGCGCGGTGGTTACAAACAACGAATATACCTTGGCCGCCAAGCAGCTTGCCTCTACAAACGGAATCTTTCTTCTCCACTACAGCCAACTACGGAACCTGCACGACCTTCTCTACCAAAGACCGGTTTGAAACCCAGCTATCAAGCGAGCGTCCCCCCGCACCCTGCACAGAACCGCGCGCCCACCACGTTCGCATACTGGCACCGCGGACAATTAACCATGGGACCCGGTTGCGGCGCGACCACTGGCGGTGGCACATTCGCCATCCCATTCGCCGGCGCGCCCCACATCGGCACAGGAATCCCCAGCGACGCCGCGATGGCCGACGCCTGCATGGCGTTGTATTCGCGCACCCGCCCGGGCATGAAGAAGCACTCGAAGAAACCAATCAACCCCGGAATGCCGGTCCAGAAGAAGCAGGCGTAGAGAATCCCCAGCCCCGTGCGGCGCAGGTAAAAATGATGCAGCCCGAAGCTACCCAGAAACAGCGCCAGCAAAACGCCCACTACTTCATCTCGGCGCACGATTTCATACTGCTGGTAGAAGATGGCCTGCGGATTGGGATATGTGTAGGTGCTCATGAAGGATTCTCCTGGCCTCGTTCAGGGCCTGTTCCAACTACGCAGTTGCGCGGCGCGCAGTTCCCTTGTAGCGCCGGCCTCCCGGCCGGCTGTAGCGCGGGCGTCCCCGCCCGCGCTCAATAGCATCCGCGTCGCTGCCATTGTCCCACACGCGCCCGCACCGCTAACATCGAAATGCCATGAACCCGACCCCCGCGTCTCCTCAGCCCAACGCCGCCCAACCCAACGCAAAATCGAGCGGCACGTTCCTCATTGGCGGCGATCTGCCAGTGCACCGGCTCGGCTACGGAACCATGCGTCTGGTAGGCGAGGGCGCGTGGGGTGAGCCGGCCGACCCGGAAGAATGCCGCCGCGTGCTGCGCCGCGCCGTCGAACTCGGCATCACCCTGATCGACACGGCCGACGCCTACGGCCCCGAAATTGCCGAGCGCCTCATTGGCGAAGTGCTGGCGCCCTATCGGCCGGGGGTCGTGATCGCTACCAAAGGCGGCATCACGCGCCAGGGCCCCGCGAAAACCGAGTACGTGGGCCGCGCCGGCTATCTCATCCAATGTGTCGAGATGAGCCTGCGACGGCTGAAGCTGGAGCATATCGAACTCTACCAACTTCACAGAATCGACCCGCGCACTCCGCTCGAGGAATCCTTGGGTGCGCTCCGCCGCATGCAGGAGCAGGGAAAAATCCGTCACATCGGATTGAGCGAAGTCACTGCCTCCGAGATCGAGGAGGCGGAAAAGATTGTCCCCATCGTCACTGTCCAGAATCGATACAGTCTGGCCGATCGGCGTCATGAGGAAACGCTCACGTATTGCGAGCGGCGCGGGATCGGCTTTCTGCCCTGGTATCCCTACGCGGGCGGCAAGCTGCTCAAGTCCGACCATCCCGCGGCACAGGAACTTCTCCGCATCGCCGGCCTGCACCTGGTTTCGGTGTCGCAGCTCGCGCTGGCATGGCTGCTGCACCGTTCGCCTGTCATGCTGCCCATTCCCGGCACGTCAAAGATCGCGCATCTTGAGGAAAACGTCGCCGCCGCACAGCTACACCTCTCGGACACAGGCTGGGCCGAAGTGGAAGCGGCAGCCAAGAGCGTTTCTTAGTTCTGTTCCCTGTTCCCTGTTCCCTGTTCCTCTACTCCCTACTCCCTATTGGCTATTCCCTGTATTCTTACCCTCGATGCCGAAGACGCTCTCGGTCGCCCTCATTACCCGCAACGAAGCGGCCAACCTGCCGCGCACCCTGGCCAGTGCGCGCTGGGCGAATGAGATCGTCGTCGTCGATTCCGGCTCAACCGACGCAACCCTCGACCTCGCCCGCGAAGCCGGCGCTCGCGTCTTTGAGGAGCCGTGGAAAGGGTTTGCCGCGCAGAAGAATTCTGCGATCGCCCACGCCACCGGCGACTGGATCCTCTCGCTCGACGCCGATGAGGAAGTAAGCCCCGAGCTGGCGCAGGAAATCCAGGCCCTCCTCGCTGGCGAACCCG
>JARLFZ010000132.1 GCA_031296305.1 Occallatibacter sp.
AGAGTTTCTGGATGGACTCCCGGAAATGTCAAACTGCTACTGCCTCCCCGGCAAAGCCGGGGGAACTCTCACCGGATTAGAACGGTCGTTCAAAATCTGCGAGCCCATGTCCCTCACCGTGAGTCCGCTGGGGCTGGGGTCCAGGTAGAGTTTGCTGATTAGGGAATCTGCTTTAGTTCGCTGGTAACGGACTCATCTCAGGCCCCTGGACGAAGCTTTCCGCATTATTCAAGATTGCGCATCGTGGAATTACGGGTACATCCTCTTGCGACCGGGTGAGCAAGAGGTAAATCCCGGTTAGAATCCCAGATTCCCCATAGGTGCTTGAGAACGGACAACGACTTTGTGCGTTTAGTTCTTTCGCCCTCAAAGAACGAAGGAGATCTGCGCTGATATTCCCCGAATATTTGAACAACAAGCCGAGGCTGGTGGGCCGGTGTCAAGGCTCTTGACCGCGAACGCGGCGCGCGAAGCGCGGCCTTGACACTGGCCGGGCCTCGGCTACACTCTGGCTATCCGGGGATGTCATTCGACTGACTCCTGGCTTCTTCGGCGCGTTTCCGGAACCGCTTTGCCAGTAGTTCTTGAGCTCGACTTGCCTTCGTCGTCTGGACCTGCTGAAAGAGTGCCTTGACCTGTTCCGCCGTCATTCCTGCTATTTTCAGTAGCGGCTCGAATGCATTCATAATCAGCATTTGGCCCCCAACACATTCGGCAAAAATCTCCAAGCCAATCCGATCTGAGCTACCTCCATGAGCGGCGTGTAGTAATGTTTCGCGCGCCCATTCACTCGGTGTTTTGCCGGCGCGCGATGCCGCGTCTTCGATTGCCTTCGCCTCGTCTGCTGTGAGCTTCGTGCTCAGATTACGCGAACGGAGACCACGACCGCGCAGCTTCTCTGAATTGCCTTGCTCGATTGTATGTACTGTCGCCATTTCCAACCTCCAATACGCATAGACACTGGTATCTGGGCAGATACCATGCTTTGTGGAGTGCGAGCGTTTTCAACGGTATCTGTCGAGATACCAAAGTATCTTGGCAGTTCCCTTTCAGGGGTGGAGTGTCGAGATACAGCCGGTGCGAAGCACCGTGCACTTACATTTCGCCGAATTCATGCGCCCACTGATCCCAAAGCCGCCGGACTTCGGATCTCTCCCAGGCCCGCCGAGTCATGTTGCGAATCGCACTCCAATCGCTCTGGCTCAACGTGAACGTAATCCCGGTAGCTTCCGAGCAAAAGCACACCATCAGATCGCTCGCCTCAGCCTTGGTCGTGTGCGCGGAGAAGTAATAGCCTCGCCAGAGGGAATCTTCCAGGTTCGGGTCGAACTCTTCGAGCATTGCGCGGAACTCGGCTATCGCCGGGTATTCGCTGATCGGAAACAGAGGCGCAAGACGGCTCGGAAGATGGAGGAAAACGGAAAATGTATCAAACGGCAAACGGGTCAGCGTGAGTGCGCATTCACCTTCCCGGAAGCCGGGCAGTGGCGGAGGCGGTACTCTGTGGTCGATCAGTCTTGGGAGAGAGAGTGGCTTTCCGTGCCTGAAGTAATGGCCGCGCGCCGCCACCCTCCACAGGATCGGCCAATATGGCCACAGCGCCTGGTTAAGCTTGACCACGTTGGGATACTCCAACTCGTCCAGAAGGTGGTAAAGGTTCTGCACCGCCTGAATCGGCCTTGGCTGCCCGGTTTGCGGTTTGCCGAAAATCTTGATTGTTTGATTCACTGCGCGCCGGACTTCGTCCTTGCCAGCTTCGCGCAGTTCTCCGGTCCCTTCCCGGCCCTCCGGCGGAAGATTGCTAAGGTAAAGTGCATCTTCGCGCGTCCTCTTTGCCTTGCGCAGGTCGTACGCGGCCAGAAACGCCCGAAGAATCCCAATGATGGATTCGTTGGAAATCCTGGTCCGCGCCGTATCCGCATAGGTCTCCGCTCCCATCCAGCCATACCAAGCCATCAACGCCCATTCCGCAGTGGATAACAGCTCTGCTCTCCCGGCCTTGTGCCGGGCGTTGACGAGGCTCTCCGCCGGTTTCGTGAGCAGGTTCGCCAACTCCAACCGGTTACCCCTCGCAGATTCAAGGAGCTGTCTCGCGGCATCCGATGTCGTGATCGTTTCGCCACTCTTGAGGGAGATGAGCTGGCGCAACATTTCCAACCGAAGGCGAAGCTCCTCGGAAACGCGAATCGAAACCACTTGTTGCTGTTGGGCCGGGCCCGTTTCTCGCTGTTGTGCTGTCTTTTGAGCCATTCGTTCCTCGGAGCCGCTGAGTGTGATGTAGATTTACAACTTGACACTACGTCTACACTCGAGTTATTGTCAACCATGAAAGATCGGCGAGGTGCCCTTTGCGTTCTTCTTCCCCTGCCCGACGCCGCCTGCCCATCGACCGGACCGTGCAATTTGAGCTGCCTTTCGTAGTCGAGTCGGCAGTCCCGAACCCTGCTCTCGAAACCGATCTCGAATGTGAGACGCTTTCGCAAGGCTCTGTAGCCGGGGCCCCGCCTTCCCGCGCTGGCGAAAAAGCCTCATCTGCCTTAAATCTGCTCACTGAGGACTCTAAGCTTTCGCCACCGTACGACTCTAGGCGCAAAAGCCGGAAGCGAAAGCCGCCTGAAAAAGCGACTGTGCCGGTTGACAACAAGCTGCTGGTAAGCCGCGAACAGGCTGCAGGAATGCTCTCGATCAGCGTCCGCGGCGTAGATTACTACATTGCTACCAAGCGGCTTTCGACCAGAAGAATCGCAAATCGAGTACTTATTCCAATCGAGGAAATCCGCAAGTTCGCACGTTCCGACCACCCCGAGCGGATGGCTGGCTAATCACTCCGCAGTTCCCAGTTTCTATACACTCCAGTTAAATTCCCGCTCGTTGTTGTCACCGTTTCGCGTTCAGGACAGTCATCGCATCCACCACTTGTGACTGTTCGAAATGTGCATATCGCATGGTCGATGCAATTGAGGCATGGCCCGCAGCTTCCTGGACCACCTTCAGATGCACACCGGCCTGCACCAACCGTGAACAAAAGGTATGCCGGTTATCGTGCCACCGATAATTTTGAATCTTTGCTTCGTCCAGAGTGGCCTGCCACCACTTCTTGTTGTCGGCTTTGGCAAAGACAACGTCTTTCGGTGACTTGTTTGGCAGGTCGCCGGATCGATCCCTGCGCTCCAGATCGAGGTCACGCAACTGTTTCAGCGCTGCCGCGACATCGTCGATTATGTAGGCGTTGCGCGGCTTTCCATTCTTGGTCTTCCTGAGGCGCATGATCCGCCTATCGAAATTCACGTCACCCCATCGCAGGTTGTATTGCTCTGACCTGCGCATTCCCGACTTCAGGGATACCTCGAATTCCAGGAGCCTGTGAATCGCCTGCTTGCGCAGTTCAGGTTGTTTAATGGGATCGTGGGAGTCGATCTTCCGCTGTAGCACTTCTCGCAGCCGTTTCTCCTCATCGGTACTGAGGAAACGCTCGACAATCCCATGGCCCACATCGCGGAGAGGGACATCAGCCGCAGGATTCACATTGGCGAGATCCTTCCGCTTGCCATGTTTGAAGATCATGGAAAAGGTCCCGCGCATTTTGTTGATGGTCGCATTGGCTAGGTTTCGCTCTTCATGAATCTCGTCGAGCCAATTCTCGATCTCGGACGACTTGAGCGCAGCGGCGGCATGGTCGCCAAACATCTCCTTGATCTCCGCAATTCGTTTGGGTGGGTTGGTCTGATCGCGGTATTCCTCTGGATGCGCCTTCACGTAGCGCCCGAACTCGTCGCACAGCTTGCCGACCGTAATCGCATCGGTGTCGCCGAGGACAGCGACCTCGGCAGTAGTCAGAACAGGCCGCTTGGCCGTCGCCGGCAACACTCCCTGTCCTGTGCGCTTGATCGTCCTCGCTTTCTCCACCCACGCAATCGCATCGGTCCGCCCTTTCGGACCCGTGCCAAAGCTCTTCCGAACTAGCTTGCCGTTCACGCGAATTCGCGCGGACCAGATGTGGCTGCCTGAAACTCTCTCGTACACCCCCGTAACGCGAGCAGGTCTCCTTGGCATATGTATCACTCCCGTATCACTGCCCGATCGAACCGGCGTCGAAGCCTCTGACGTTTCTCACTGGCGCGGGTTCTCGCGTCGTCGAACTGTGATACAAATGTGATACATGAAAGCCGTATTTCGTGCAACTCTCTGCAAAGGTTCTGCGCTAAGAGAAGAAGAAATAGCCGCATAGATACTGGGGATTCTCGACTTTATGCAACAGCGTGCGGCGGGGTGCAGAAGTGACAATAACGCCCTTTTAAGGCGTGGGTCGTGCGTTCGAACCGCACCGAGCTCACCAAAACAGGCTGCAAACACAATTTATAGTGGTTACAGGTCGCCAATCACAATAGGCGGCCATACAACGTCGTAGAGCAACGTCCATCAGGGCGTTGCTCTACAGCAGGGCGTTGGCCCACTCCTTCCCGCGGCACGGAAAGGAATGGACCATGGAAGCCCCTCATGCAGTCCCCGCCGTCTCCGTTTCTCAAGCGGAAGAGTTTTTCACAACTGGAACGCAGGCTTACCCCGCCGAAAACCTTGAATGTTCTTGCGGCGGCATCGATGTGCCCGGCGTCGGCCGGACGCACGCGCCCGACTGCGACTATTACCTACGCGTCCTTATTCGGCTCAGGAATCTGTATTGCGCCGCACTCGACAAGAGGATCGCGGAGATTGACGCCGTTGTGCACGACGTGGAAGTTCGCCATGCCGCAAAATTGCAATTCAATTCAATCCAAAAGGAGGCTGCGCAGGAAGGGGAAGAGAGCCGCGCGGGTGACGGGATTCGCCCGAGCGGAGCATTTGGTGAACCGTGGCACCTGGTCTGCGTGGATCCGGAACACCAGGCCGCGACAATCGCAACTGGCAGCGGAATTGGCCGCCAGTATTATGACCTTACCGGCACGCTTCCCAACCTGATTGCCGCCGCGCATCGCGTCATCGAGTGCGTGAATTTCTGCGCCGGCGTTCCCTCTGAATATCTGAGGAGCTATTCGGCGCTGGCTCTTTGCTCGATCGCGAAGCGCGAAGGGCTACAGGTAGTTGTCTCGCGGGAAGGCGGCGCGCAATGACCGCGAAGAAAACCGCAGATATGCGCGTACAGGAGATTCCGGTCGAGAAGTTGCATCTCTCGCCGAGTGAGACGCGCAAGACTTTGGACCAGGCTGCGCTCAAAGAGCTTGCCGAATCGATTCGGACGCACGGCGTACAGGAAGCGCTGATCGTCCGTCCACAGGGAGTGACGGGGGGCGATGGCATCGCCTACGAGATCGTTGCCGGCCAGCGTCGTCACGCCGCCTCGAAGATCGCGGGGAAGAAAACGTGCCCCTGCATCGTACGCGATATGCCGGATGCCGAGGCCTCCGAGCTGCGCATCATCAGCAACCTGCAGCGTGAAGATTTGCCGCCGCTCGAAGAGGCGCTGGCGTTCAAAGCGCTGCTCTCTGTGCCAGGCGCAACTGTCGAGACAGTCGCGGCGAAGCTGGCGAAGTCTCCGAGCTATATCAGTCGCCGGTTGAAGCTGCTCGATGCCATCGAGCCGGTGCGTGATGCGTTGAAGGCTGGCGCGATTGAAGTAGGACACGCGCTGGAACTGGCCAGGCTGGCGGAGGCGCAACAGCTTCGTCTGCTTTCAGAGATGAGTGTTGGCTTCAACTACACGACGCCTGAAGAGGATGAAGAGGGGGAAGGCTTCGATCAAGCCGACGAGCAGGGCACCTGCAAATTCTGCGGATGCACGGAAGACGACGCCTGTAGGTTGGAAGGCGGAGTGAATTGCTCCTGGGTGAACGCAGAGCAAACCGTCTGCTCGAACCCGGATTGCGTCGCGCAGTACGACTCTGAGCAGGGAGAGACGAAATGGACTTCGACGCCGATGTCGGTTGCCGAGCTGCGCAAGAAGATCGCGCGGACTACGCTCAGAGTCCTTGCCGACGCGCCGTTTCCATTGGATGAGGAGCTGCCTCCGCTGGCCTGCACGGAATGCCCGAAGCGCAGCGGCAATGCCACGCTGCTCTTCGACGACTGCGCTCAGGACACCTGCACGGATCGGGAATGCTTCGACGTCAAGTTGAAGGCATGGGTCAAGGCGGAGCTGCAGGCTGCCGACGACGAAAAACGCAAGCTGCTCATGCTGTCGGATCGCTATTCCAGCAACGCCAGTGTGATACGCGCCTACACGGTAGTTGTGATTCCCGATGTAAAGCCTATCGTGCCGTGTGAGCACCAGGAAGAAGCAATCTGGATCGACGGAGAAAAGGCCGGCCATCGCACGATGATCTGCCGCGATCAGAAGTGCGCGCAGCATAGCGCCCAGCGGATGTATTTCGACGATGGACATGGCGCTGATCCGGCAAAGAAGAAGGCTGACCGTAAGAAGGTCCTTGAAAAGCTGAATGCGGCGAAGAAGTATCGCGCGTCGCTGTTCACTGCGATTGCGCGGGCAAAAACTCTAGAGCCTAAAGGCGACGTCCTGGTCGAGCTGGTCAAGTATGCAATTGGCAGGTCTGACGGAACGCTAAAGATGAAAGCCGCTGAGCTACTGGGCTGGGATAAATCGCTCTTCCATGGTTACGGCGACGTGGCTGACAAACGGCTGCGGGATCACCTGTCCTCGCTGTCGGCTGGTGATGCAGTGCGGGCCGCACTGCTCTTCGCGGAGTCTTCCGAGTTGACGGTTCACGAGTTCGCGGTGAATGCAAAGCCAAAAGGGTTGGAGAAGCTAGCGCGGCTCTTCGATGTGGACGCGGCGGCAATCGAACGCGGATTCAGCAAGCCGGAGAAATCAAAGGGAACGACTTCAGTCGTGCCGAAAAAGGGCGCGAAGAAGAGTGCCAAAAAGGCTGCGAAGAAAGGCGGATCGAAATGACCTCGCTGGCTCAGCGGAAAACGCGCCTGGTCTTCGAGACGGATGACTTTGTCTACGAGTGCGGGCATCAGCGCCAGGTAATTGTGGAGGCGCATCCCGCTTATGCCACGGTGCGCCTCAAGGGCACACGCACGGGCTACGCGATCTGCTATGCGGCCATCTATCACGCGGCGGCTCGGTTGGTAGTCGAAGCTGAGCGTGCCGTAAAAGCCAAGGAACGCAAGGCTGCGAAAAAGGCGGCCAAGCGGTGAGCGGAGCTACCAAGGCCGGGGTTTGCCGATTCTGCGGGGTCACAGATGTCCAGGTAGACGGCGACAAGCTCTGCTGGATGGACAAGGACCGCACCTGCTGTAACAAATACTCGTGCCGGAAACAGTACCTAGCCGAGCAGCGGAGAAAAGCGGTCAAGCCCGCGAAGCCCAGGTCGGAGTTTGCGGGCTGGGGTTATGGCGCAATTGTCAAGGAATTGCAGAAAAGGCGGCGCAAAACGGGCCGTTTGCGCAGGAAAGGAAAAGCAGCGTGAAGGAAGCAGGGACTAGGGACGAGGGACTAGGGACTAACGCGGCGATGGTTGATTTCCGCCGTGTTTGCAGTGCTGTTGGCAAGTGGCTGTGGGTGCCGAACTGGATCATCGTCCTGGCTGGAATCGCCTATCTGGAGTTTGTTTTTGGCGTGACGTTTTACGAGTGGTTTAAGGCGGGAGGATGCCAATGACGCAAATACAGGAGGGCCGCATCGAGATTGAGCTGCCGTGCGCGCTCACGGATGAAGAGATTCAGTCGCGCGGGCGGATGCTGGGCGAGACGATCTGGGCGATTGACGATACGAACGCGGCGCGCACGGCCTCGATGAAAGAGTTCAAGGAGCGCCTGGTCGGGCTGAACGAACAGCAGCGCAAACTGGCGATAATCATCGGCAATCGGGTTGAGAAGCGGATGGTGCGCTGCGCGGTGCAGTTCCACACGCCCTGCGAGGGAATGAAGCGCGTAGTGCGCCTGGATACCGGCGAGATGGTCCGCGAAGAACCGATGACTGATTCGGAAAAGCAACTCAATCTCTTCGCCGCGCAACAGGAGTTTGAGCATTACATGAATGCTCAGGGCGTCAACCAGGTGCAGACCGAGCCGCCGGCGGAAGAGCCGCGAGATTCGGATGTGG
>JARLFZ010000133.1 GCA_031296305.1 Occallatibacter sp.
CGAGCGCCCACGCGCTTGCTGCTCCAGCTTCCGCCGGACATCTGCTTCCAGAACAATGGGCTGAGCTACACGCATAGAGGGGTCTCCTCATCATAAGATGACCCTCGGCATATAATCGATTCTATTAGTGAGACACTACACTAGTTCCTTGACCGTTCTGGTCAAATCCGGAGCAAGTTCCTCGGTCGCCTCACACTCGATCCATCGAGTAATGCAGGAGAGGTCGAACTTCAGCAGAGCATCTACAAAATGCGCGTCCGCGCGAGGAGTGAATTCGACAAACACGGTCCTGCAGCAATCGGACTTTGATCCCAGGTAGCCTCCATATTCGGGCGTTTCCGGACGCAATCTCGGAAACCCGTGCATCTGCGTTGTGCCCTCGGCTTCGGCGTCCAGGACAACTGGCTCGTGGATCTCCGGGTTGGGGAGCAGAGGCTGAATCGTGATGGCGGCCTCGAAACTCTTGCCCCAGATGATGCCGTTCTTGACCTGAACTCGCGCATATGCGGCGCCAAAATGCCCGCCCAAGAGTCGATATGTCTTATTGACTCTCTTGATGTCGCGGCCTGGATAGCGCATCGTTATCGAGGGAAAGGAAAGGGTAGGCATAGAGCGGAGAGCGTCTTCAATGGCGACTTGGTAGTCGCAATGTGAAGACGTACAGGAGTTCTCGTACCAGCCCCACGCGCCCCACTTTGTCATGAAGCGCTGCGCGTCGGCCCAGGTACTTTTGCCCATCTGGATTTGGCGGATGTCGGCGAGGAGGCGTTCGGCGCGCCAGCGCAGGACGTACTGCTGGATGCGCACGACGGCAAAGAGGCAGACGATCGGCGCGAGGATTGCGATGATCGCAATTCGGATCCATCGACCCCAACGTAGATGGGACGCCATGCATCATTAGACACCGCGATGGGAGCGTTTGTTCCTTAACTCCGGCCTAAAAAGCCTCCTAAATGCGTCGGAAGCGAGCAGAATAGGGCTATTTTGAGCGGCGTGACGCGCAGGCAAACCGTTATACACTTGACCTGATATGGAAACGACGGGTTGTGGTACCGCAATTGTGACGCCGTTTCGGGCGGATGGATCGCTGGATGAGCCGGCGCTTTTGTCGCTGGTGAACTGGCAGATCGAGTCGGGCATTGATTTTCTGGTGGCCTGCGGCTCGACGGGCGAGGCCGCGACGCTGGACGAGGAAGAGTGGTTGCATACCGTGCGTCTCGTGATCGAGGCGGCGGCGGGGCGCGTTCCGGTTTGGGCGGGCTGCACGCACAACGCTACCCGTGTGCTGCTGCGGCAGGCGGCGCTGCTCAAGCGCGTACCTGGTGTGGCCGTGGTGCTTTCGGCCAATCCCTATTACAACAAGCCCACGCAGGAAGGGCAGTTCCAGCATTTTCTGGCGCTGGCGCGCGAGGTTGATCCGCTGCCCATGTGCGTGTACAACGTGCCGGGACGCACGGCCGCGAACCTGGAGCCGGAGACCGTAGCGCGGCTGGCCGCGGCGGCGAAAAATATCGAAGCGATTAAAGAAGCGAGTGGCAAGGTCACGCAATTTGCCGATCTGTGGCATCAACTGCCGCGCAGTTTCAAGATTTTTTCGGGAGACGACAACCTGGCGCTTGCGGCCATCGCGGTGGGCGCGCATGGGCTGATCAGCGTGGCGTCAAACGAGGCGCCGGCCGAGGTCACGCGCATGATTCACGCGGCGCTCGATAATCGCTGGGACGAGGCGCGCGATCTGGAGCGGCGCTTTGCGCGGTTGTTCGAAGCGAATTTCTGGGAGTCGAATCCCAGCCCGGTAAAAACCGTGCTGAGCCTGATGGGGCGCTGCAGCGATACGGTGCGTCTACCGCTGGTGCCGCCCATGGCGGCCACGCGAACCAAGCTGGAGCAGTTGGCGGGCGAACTCGGTCTGCTGAAGGACATGTCGATTCCGGCGGGCGTGCGGTCGTAGGTTTACTGAGTGGAAACGGGGTTCGCGGAGTCAGGCCTTGAGTTTCAGAATTATCTGTTGGCTTAGACCGTCTATTCTTACGCCCCCTGCGGGGGCTAGGAATTCGCAGGCAATTTATTCCCCAGGCTTGCGCCAGGGGCTATTGTCTCCCGCCCGCTTCGCGGGCTTCGCGATCCCCGAGGCTCTCATGCGTGAGTGCAAATTGCGATCGGGATTCATGCTTGCGGCGCTCACGGTTTTGATTACAGTGCTGCGGACTACCGCTGCACAGAGCCAGACGACTACTGCGGGAGCTCAGAACAATTCCACCGCGTCGCAGACCAGTTCTGCGCAGCCGCAGACGGGCGCAACGCCGCCAGACCGGACAGAATTGCTGAAGGTGAAGCCGAATATTTCCGGCCAGCGCAACGGAGTTTTCATCGAGCCTGACGCGATGGACTTTGCCGATCGCGCCGGCTACGTTTCGCTCTTCGATGGCCGGACATTGACCGGCTGGGACGGGCAACCCGGCGTGTGGAGCGTGGAAGACGGCGCCATTGTGGGCGTTTCCACAAAAGAGCACGTCGCCGGCAATTCCTTCCTTGTGTATCACAACGCGGAGGCGAAGGACTTCGACCTCAAGCTTGAGATCAAGGTGGAGTGGGGCGGAGGCAGCGGTGTGCAGTACCGGAGCAGCACGGGCATTCCTCCGGGACGCGTGGCCGGCAGGGGCGAACCGCCGCTCGATCCGCGCTGGGTGATGATCGGGCCGCAAGCCGATTTCTGGTATCCGGTGAATGAGCACGCCAAACAATACAGTGGGCAGCTCTACTCGCAGAACACGTCGCTGGGAATTGTTGCATGGCGCGGGCAGGTGGTCGAGTCTGAGACGGGAAAGTTCCAGCGGCTGGTGGGCACCATCGGCGACCGCGCGCAATTGGGCACGTATGTGAAAGACGGCGAGTGGAACCAATACACAATCATCGCGAGGGGCGGAGTGATTCTGCACATTCTTAACGGACAGCTAATGGCGGTGCTGGTGGATGACGATGCGGCGTCGACAAACAATGTCTCGGGGCTGTTTGGATTGCAGATCGAGGGGACGCCCTGCAAGGTATCGTTCCGCGATATCTGGTTGAGAAAAATTAACTGAAGCGAATTAGACTTAGACGGGGAAAAGGGCGAGCAGTTGACATCCGCGTAAGACGAAAATCTAGCATAAATAGTTTCAACTTTTTCGCAACTTTCCTGCCCCCGTCGGGGTATAAGTGATCGACGGCACGATAGTGACTTCAATCTCTCTGAAATGCCGCCGCACTTAAATTCAGACGGCGGCTCCGTATGTGAGCTCGTCCTGGAACGGCTGATTTTTCCGCTAAAGTTGAGGGCCAGTGTTCGTTCATGCGCTTGTGCGCGGCCCCAATCCAAGCACCGTTCCGGATAACGCGGCCGGTAATCCGGGTTGGCCCGGCGGCTGTTCAGCTTGCATCGCGGATGCCCGCGGAAAGCGACATACACAATATGTCCCCCGATACACGAATGAAGCTCCTGAAGTTGGCGCTGTTGCCGTTTAGCGCAGCGCTCGTCGCGACTGTGGGCTGCACCGGCTCTATGGTCGCAAGCAACGGCGGAACGCAATCCTTAAACACCGGCCCGGCGTTCGTGGTCGGCACCGATGCGCCAGCGCCACTGCCGTCTGTGGTTGGCGTCAAAATTCAGCTCGAAAGTATCGTGCTGACCAACGGATCGACAAAATCGAACAACCTGCTTGTGAATCCGGTCACCGTGGACTTTGCGCGCTTCAACGGCTTGCAGGGCCTGGTGGATATGAACGACGTTCAGACCGGAACTTACACCGCCGTAACGATCGGGTTGGGCACGTCGAATGAAATCGACTACCTGAACACGAGCGCCGCGCCGCCAACCATCTCCACGATTACTCCGACTCTGACGACATCGACTGTAAACATCACTCTGAACAACCCTCTAACAATCAGCGCCAAGGGCGGAGTGCCAGTAGGCCTGCGCATGGATCTCGACTTGGGTCAGTCAATCGAGACCAGCGGCGGCGGCATTACTGGAACGATCAATCCGACGTTTGACGTGAAGACAGTGGCTCGTACTGACAATGGCGCGCACATCGACGAGTTCATTGGATCGGTGACTACCGCGCCTTCCAGCGCGACGGCTACTTCGTTTGTGATCACGGGCCCGCACGGCGAGGCGTTCACCATCAACATCTCCAGTTCGACGGAGTGGGATGGCGGCGCATCGCAGAGCCAGCTGATCAGTGACGGCTCGAACGCCATCGTGATGGTTGCCGGCCAGTTCGATCCCGCCGACCAGACGCTGGATGCGGACGAAATCAGTATTCTCTCCGACACTGGCTTCTATGCTGGCGGTCTGGTGACTTACGTGACGCCTGCTACAGGTGCGGCCACCGACATGCAGTTCTACGTTCGCCACGTTTTGCCTTCTGGACTTTCTGCGGTTCCGTTGGGTGGAATCGCCAACGTGAGCATCACAGGCAATGAGAAATACGGCATCTACTGGATGCACAATGCCTTCACCAACCTGCTCTTCAACGACGCGGCGATGACGGCGGGCCAGGAGATTTCGGTGGGCGGACCCGACCCGACTGCGAGTCCCTTTACTGTGAAACGCATCCACCTGCGGAACTGGGGCTATAACGGCACCATTGTTGCGGGTTCGCGGAACGCAGCGCAGGGCACTTTCCAGATGAATGTGAAGGGCTTCGCGGGGCAGGTGATTCCTTCGCCCATTACCGTCTACCTGGGCACGGGGGCTGACTTCCGCTACGGGTTCGGCGCCTTCAGCGATCTGGCGGATAGTGCCTCGATTCGCGTGGTGGGCATTCTGCTCAAATACAACGGGCAGACGGTGCTGGTGGCTCGCCATATTGACGGGCTCACATTGACCGACACGGCTGTAGCCGCCTGGCAGTAAGGCAGGCGCTCGAATTACAGGCACGCCGGGGCCGCTGAGTGAGCGGCTCCGGCGATTTTTTGTGAGGGAATTTCGGTTTTGTGTCCTGCGCTGCGCTTAGAACAAGTCCGCGATCGGCGGAAACGTGAGCAGCAGCCCGAGGATCAGCAAAACAAACGCCACGGCATTTACGCGCGAGAGAGCGACGGTATGGTGGCGCCACCGCGCATGCAGAATCGCCCACACCGCAAGCCACAACACAATCGCGCATGTGGTTACGCCGGAGAGCGGGCCGGTGGGCTTCCAAAAAATCATCAGCCTTTTGATCGCAGCGGACTGATCGGCCAGGATGGCGATGACGGCGATGAGAAATGCGCCTACGCCGGCCGCGAGAATGGCTGCTGCGCCGGCGCCGTTGGGGCGAGTTGCGGATGAGACGGAAGTGGAAGCGTTTGGCGCGCTCATTTCTGTTCTCCCTGAACGATGTGGATGACTGGACCGCCATCGACAGGCGCGTTCTTGTTGATCATGGCGCCAAAGAATCCTGCCACACCCGCGGCGAGGAGCGAGGTCCACACAAACACGAGAACCGCGGCGCGCAGTTGAGGATGGTTTTTCAGGTCGCGTCCGTATTGCAGGGCCACAGCCGCGGCCATGGTGATGGAGATGGGCACGATCCAGGCTATGTGCTCCTTCCACTCCATGCCGATGGAGTGCCAACCGCTGGTTGTGGGGCTTGCCATAAGCAGGCGTTGCGGAAATGCAGCGAGATTTGCCGTGCCCGGCGGCGGCGCCGCGCGATACCAGGGATAGATGATGTAAGCGCCCGTGAGCACGGCCAGCCACGCCAGCGCGGCCATGGCGGTGAGATAGATGCGGAGAAACTTTTCGTCGCGCTCCGTGGGTAAAGCCTGGTTGTGCGTGCAATAGCGGCGGTAGAGTTCGACCAGCGCGCCGGAACAGGCCAACAAATAAAGCGCGCCGAAGCCCATGCCGTGGATGAGGGTCCAGAGACTGCGCATGGTGATTTCCATTTAGATCATCCCCTCGTTTCTTTCGACCATGTGCGACACGATCGTCGCAAAGGCGACAATGAACGCGAGCTTTCGATCGCTCTCCGCGGGGGTCTGGAGACCCCCGCTACAGCCGGTCTGGAGACCGGCGCTACGCATTTTGGGCCGCACATGAAAATGCGGGTTACAGGCCTTTTTTTTGCGGTGGCGTGGGGAAGAGCTGGCTTTCCGGCGAATCTTTCTTCTCATTCGGCGACGCGTCCTTCGCATCCTTGCCCCAAGTCCAGTACATGCCTACATAGGCGTAGTTTTCGGTTTGTCCCGCGACGGAGTGGCCGTAGCAGAAGAGAATCTGCTTGTTGGTATTGTGCTTGAAGTGATAGTAGCCTCCCACATCGATCATGGCCGAGCGCCCGGTTTGCGCGGCCGCCAAGCCCTCGCGGCCATGAGCAAATATTTCCGCGCCCAGTTCCCATTGCTCGCTCAACTCGCGTTTGATAAGCCAGCCGGTGTAGGGAAAGTCGCGGTAATTGGCCTGGGGAACGATTTCGTAACCGCCGCCTCCGTCAAAGAGCCATTTACCGGAATTTTTCTGCAACCAGATGGGGAGCTTGTACCAGACCTTGCCTACGCCGAGGCCTTTGTCGAAGTTGCCGGTGGGCATTTCAAACATGGTGAAGCTGCCGATCTGCGGAATTTTTTTTGACTCTCGGATGAAGGCTATCTTGATGCCGAATTCCATGTCGGTGAGTCCGAAGGTGTCGGGTCCCTGGCCTGCGGGATCGTAGACCTTGCTGTTCAGAGGAGCGGAGACGCCCCACGGCAGAATCGCGTGCAGTTGGACGCGTGGCAGCGCGCCCCAATTGAATTCGAAAGAAGGGCCCGTCGAGCCGAGCACGACCGGGGTACCGTCGACGCCGCCGAAGATGTAGAACTCGTAGTGATGCAGGTCGACGGGGACGGGGTCGTCGGTCTGGTAGGGTGGGCCTTGCGCGCAGAGCCGTGGGGCCGCGCAGAGAAAGATCGCGAGCGCGACAAGCCCGAGGCGCTTGCCGACGAGTGGCAGCGGATATTTCTTTCGGGCACGGTTGGGGTGCGCCGCCAGGGAAGCCATCTCGGCAAACCTTATATCGAATTTCGATAGAGGTCAAGAAAAAATTGCGTAAACGCCTGTATAGTGGGTTCTGTCATGAATCAAAAGCGCGAGCTGTTCTACGGTCTGATTCGCATTCACGTGCTTCTGCACGCGAACGAGGAGCCGATCTTTGGCCTCGCCATGATGAAAGAGCTCGCGCATCACGGCTATCGCATCGGGCCGGGCACGCTCTACCCGCTGCTGCACGGACTGGAACGCGCGGAGCTGTTGAAGGCCGTGCATCAAGACGCCGGTGGCCGCCGGAGAATGTACAGGATTACTGCCGCGGGAAGAAAGGCGCTGGCTCGGGCACGGAAGAAAGTCGACGAGCTCTATCGCGAATTGCACGAGGCGCACCCGCGGAAACTTGGCGAGTCGGCCAGTCAGCAAGTCGGCGCTTGTGCCCGCTTCAGCGGGCGGAAGAGTCACTAATTCTTTGACCGCATGCATTCGTACTTTTGGCATTGGTGGTTTCCCACCCATTCGCCGGAAAGAAGGCGAATGGATGGGGCACGGAAAGACTCTTCTTCAATCGGTCAGAGACCTAGCGGCGACGCCCGCCTCCGCCTCCACCGCCGGAGTGGCTCATGCTGGGAGCCTGGGGCGCGCTGAAATGGCCGCCGCCGCCGCCGTGGCTCTGGGGAGCGTTAAATCTCGGCGCGCTGTAGTTCTGTTGCCTCGGGGCGCTGAATCCACGAAAGCCCCCGGAGTCATTGCGCGCCATGGGATTGCCATAGGGCTGGCCGGAATAGGCGCGCGAATTCGCCTGCGGCGCGCGATACGACGGATACGAATTGCTATACCCGTTGCCGTACGAATTTCCGGGCCGCGCCGCGTAATTCTGCGGTGTGGGCCGGTTGGCATAGCCGTAGCCGT
>JARLFZ010000134.1 GCA_031296305.1 Occallatibacter sp.
ACTTCGCGCATGGATGCCGCCGCGCCGCGCTGGGAAATGTGAAAACCGCCCGTCTGACCGCGGCGTGAGGAGATGAGCCCGGCACGCGTGAGGGATTGAAGGACTTTGGAGAGGAAGCTCTGCGGCGCGCCTGTGGAGCGAGCCAGATCGGGAAGTGAAACCCGCCCGTTACCTGCCATGGCGGAGAGTTGAATCATCACGCGCACGCCATAATCGGCGGCGCGCGTCAGTTGCATTGACGAATTCGGACTCTTCATCGCGTCATCCTACCGAACGAATCTCTGGTGCGCACGAACGCCGCTCGATGCTAAAGGAGCGGCTGTGCATTGGTGCTCTGGGGTCAGTGGCGCCAACGGGGAGCCTAATTGAATTCATCACAATCTGATGTGTTATTGATCACAGACCACGGGTTGCCGCGGGCGATAGCGTGGCTTCGTTCCACTCAAAATTGGAGCAAATGAGTCCAGAATGCGCTGCGCCTGCTCTGCCGCCGTTTGAACCTGCCGTTTTAATCCCGCAGGAAACAACTCCGCCGGCGCTGGCGCGTGGAATTGCGGCAGCGCGTAGCCAAGATTTCGCGGCAGTTTCGAAAGTGAAAGGAACCTTCAGATCGTCATGAATCCCTATCCCGCAGTGGACCCCATTCCTTTGCCGGCTCCCGTGTGGCTGATGAAGCTGCTGCACGTGGTCACGCTGTCGCTGCATTTTGTGGCTGTGGAAATGCTGCTGGGCGGGCTGCTGCTGGCGATTCTGCTCAGCCTGTTCCGCTCATCGGCAAACGCACACACGACCGCCAGGGCTTTGGCGAAGCGGCTCACTATTGTGATGACGTATGTGATCAACCTCGGCGTGCCGCCGCTGCTATTTGCGCAGGTGCTTTACGGGCGTGCGCTCTACACAAGCAGCGTGCTGATCGGGGTTTACTGGATCGCCCTCATCCCCACGCTGATCCTGGTCTACTGGCTGCTCTACAAGTTTTCGGCGCGGCTCGACCAGGGCAAATCGGCTTGGTGGGTGGGGCTGATTGCGTGGCTGCTGGCGGGCGGCGTGGCGCGGACGCTCTCGACCAATATGACGCTGATGCTGCGGCCGGAGGCGTGGCACGGAATGTACGCCGCGTCGGCCATGGGCGCGTACCCGCCCACCGGCGACCCCACGCTGACTCCGCGCTGGCTGCTGATGATGGCGGGAGGACTGTTCATCGGCGGATTGTGGCTGGTGTATCTGGCGGGACGCAGTACCTTTACTGCGGATGAGAAGACATTCGTCGCCGGATTGGGCGGCAAGGTCGCTGCCGGTTTTGGGATTGTCTATCTGGCCGCGGGACTGTGGGCGGCGAGCGTGCAGCCTGACGCGGTGAAGGCGGGACTTGCCGGCCACTCCATTTATCCCGCGTATAAATTTGCGGGCTTTGCCGGGTACGGCTGGATCGCCCTGGTGGCGGTGGCCGTGCTGGCGGGCGCGATTGCAGGATTCGGCAAGATCGCGGCGGGATGGCTGAGCTGGACTGCCGTTCTCATCGGCGTCCTGGTGGAGATCACGCTGACGGTGTATCGCGATGGTGTGCGCGACGTAACGCTTTTATCGAAAGGCTACGACGTTTGGGACCGGGCCGTCGAGACCAACTGGGGCGTGGTGGGATTGTTCCTCGTGCTCTTTGTGGCCAGCCTGGGTGTAGTTGGATGGCTCGTGTCCGTTGTGGCGCGCGCACAGAAAACCATGGAGGGCGCGGCGTAACCGCGAAGAGACTGCGATGAGTGAGACTGCGACTGTTACAAATATCGCCCCGAATATCGTTCCCGAGCACGCGGAGAACGGCGATACCAAAACGCGACGCGCCTTTCTTGCCGCCGCGAGCGTGGCGGGCATCGGCTATGCTGCCGCGCTGGCCTATCCCGTGTACCGTTACCTGGCTAGCCCAAGCGAGATGGCGCTGAGCGCCGCGGCCGTGACCGAGGTGACGCTGAAAGATGCTGAGAAACTGCCAGCGGGATCGGTGCTGATGTTCAAATTCGGTACCGCGCCGGCCATGCTGATTCACCACGCAGACAACAGTTGGGTCGCCCTGACCGCCGTCTGCACGCACCTGGGCTGCACGGTGCAGTACGAGCCGCAGATGGACCGCATTCACTGCGCGTGCCATGGCGGCGTGTACAACCCCTACACCGGCGCCAACGTGAGTGGGCCGCCGCCCAAGCCGCTCAAGCTTTTCAAGGTCGCCGTCAACGATACGGGAGTCGAGGTATCGCGAGGATAATGGATGCGGATGCAGCGGCGTGATCGCCGCGGCGTCCTAATTCTCGCAGCATAAGGAGCTTTCATGGGAATCCTCGATCTCTTCAGCCTCAAGGGCAAGAACGCACTGGTCACCGGTTCCGGACAGGGCCTGGGCGCCGGCATGGCGATCGCCTTTGCGCAGGCCGGCGCCAACGTAACGCTGCACAACTACGACGCGGTGCGCGACGAAACCATAGAGGAAGTCAGGAAGACCGGCGTCCGCTACATCACGCGGTCGGGCGACGTGTGCGATGAAGCCATTCGCAAAATGCTGGTGGACGACACGGTGAAAGAGTTCGGCTCCATCGACATCCTGGTGAACAACGCCGGAACCATCAGGCGCGCGCCGGCTGCCGAACACTCGGAAGAGTTCTGGAACACGGTGATCGATACGAACTTGAATTCGGTGTGGTTTCTGAGCCAGTACGCGGGACGCCTGATGCTCAAGCAGGGGCACGGCAAGATTATCAACACGGCTTCGCTACTGTCGTTTCAAGGCGGAATTACGGTGCCTGGTTATGCCGCGGCCAAAGGCGGCGTGGCGCAGTTGACCAAGGCTCTGGCCAATGAGTGGGCCGACAAGGGCATCAACGTGAATGCCATCGCTCCCGGCTACATGGCGACGGACAACACGACGGCATTGCGCGCCGATGCGGCACGTTCGGCGGCGATCTTAAGCAGAATTCCCATGGGACGCTGGGGGCTGCCTTCGGATCTGGCGGGCACGGCGGTGTTTCTGGCTTCCGAGGCGAGCAATTACGTGCAGGGTCACGTGCTGGTGGTGGACGGCGGATGGCTTTGCCGGTGAAGTAACCGTGGACCGTGGACGGCACACGGCGACGGGTCATTTGATTAAAGGACGAGAAGCATGACGACAAAAATGATTGCGAGCAGTGTTTACGACTGGATGGATGAGCGGCTGGGCCTTTCGGAGCTGGCCGCTTTCGCGCGCAAGAAGACTGTCCCTGTGCATGCGCAATCCTTCTGGTACTACTGGGGCGGCATCACACTGTTCCTGTTCATGCTGCAATGTTTCACAGGTGTGTTGCTGCTGGTGTACTACCGGCCGGGTGTGGAAGCTTACGAATCGGTCAGGCAGATCACGTTCGTGATGCACTTCGGCTGGCTGATCCGCTCGGCGCACGCGTGGGCAGCCAACCTGATGCTGTTCGCGATCCTCGTGCACATGTTCTCAGTGTTTTTTATGAAGGCCTACCGTAAGCCGCGTGAGTTGGGATGGCTTTCTGGGATGGTGCTGCTTGGGTTGGCCGCTTGTTTCGGTTTCTCCGGCTACCTACTGCCCATGGATGAGTTGAGCTACTTCGCCACGAAGGTTGGATTGCAGATCCCGGTGGCGATTCCCTGGATCGGTCCGGCGATTGCCAACATGCTGCGCGGCGGGCCGGAAGTGACAGAGTTTACCGTACAGCGATTCTTTGCGTTGCACGTGGTGGTGCTGCCTGCGCTGTTCATCCCCCTGCTGGCGTTTCACCTTTGGCTGGTGCAGCGCTACGGCAACGCCATGCCTGAGAGCGAAGAGGCCAAGCCCGTCGCGGAGCGCAAGTCCATGCCGTTCATGCCGAACTTTCTGCGCAAGGACATTGCGATGTGGATCATTTCGCTCAATGTTCTGGCACTGCTGGCTTCGGTATTTCCGTGGGCGCTGGGCAAGCAATACGATGCGCTGGCGCCGGCGCCGATGGGCATTCATCCCGAGTGGTACTTCATGAGTCCCTTCGAAATGCTCAAGTTGCTGGGCATGGTCAGGTGGCTACAGGGCGAGCCCGGAGAGATTGCAGGCATTCTTTTGTTCACACTGGGCATCGTGCTTTGGATTCTTATTCCGTTCTACGACAAGAACAAGGAATCGGGGCGGCGTGCGCGCCTCGCCCACTACTTCGGGCTGCTGGCGGTGTTCGCGCTTTTAGCCACAACTGTCATCGGCTACTGGACTATTCGCTAAAGGAAGAACGCCAATGAACTATCCATTCTGGGACATACCTTATCTCGGCTCGGGCTGGGTGATTGGCATCATCGCCATCTTCCACGTCATGATCTCGCAATTTGCCGTAGGCGGCGGACTCTACCTGCCGCTGGCGGAGCGCAAGGCGCTGCGCGAGGCGCGAAACGATTGGCTTAAGGAACTGGTGGGATACTCGAAGTTTTTCCTTGTGCTTACGGGCGTCTTCGGTACCATCTCGGGCGTGGGCATCTGGTTTGCCATTGGATTGACGCACCCCGAAGCCACCAGCACGTTGATTCACAACTTCGTTTTCGGCTGGGCCATCGAGTGGGTGTTCTTCATGGTCGAGCTGTCGACGGCCGCTGTCTATTACTACACGTGGAACAAGATCGACGCGAAACTGCACTTGGTGGTGGGCTGGGTGTACGCGGGCGCGTCGGTGTGCACGCTGATTATCATCAACGGCATTCTTACCTTCATGCTGACGCCGGGCGACACGTGGCTTGGTGTGGCCGGCACGGGGCACGAGGCGAGCAAATTCTGGAACGCGTTCTTCAATCCCACGTACTGGCCGAGCCTGCTGCTCCGCTCCTGCGTGTGCGCTTCGCTGGCCGGCATCTGGGCGCTGATTAGTGCCAGCCGCATCGACGGGGGAAAACAAGCCGCACTTAAGGCCTCGCTGGTCAAGTGGAGTGTGAAGTGGCTGGTGCCTTCATTCGTCGCCATGCCGTTCCTGTCTGGCTGGTACCTGCTTATGGTTCCCGAGTCGCAACGCGCACTGCTCACGCTCGGCATCGACACCATGGGCACCGGAACCTTCTCGATCGTCACGCGCATGGCGCTGCTGATCGTGATGGCTTCGGCAACGATTATCGTCGCGGCCTACTATCTGGCGTACCGCAATCCTTTGGACTTCAATCCTGCGCATGCGGTGGCTATTCTGCTGCTGGCGCTGATGGCGACGGGCGCGGGCGAATACTCGCGCGAGATGCTGCGCAAGCCGTTTGTGATTGGGCGCTGGATGTATTCGAACGGCGTGAGAGTGCCCTACGCACTCAAGATCGATCAAACGGGCTATTTGGTGCACTCGAATTGGGTGTACGACGCGAACTCCAGCTACTCGCGCGGCGAGGCCATCTTCCGCGGCGAGTGCGGATCGTGCCACACGCTCAACGGTTACCGGCCGCTGGTGACCTTGCTGAGCGGCCGCGACCGCGCCAACATCGAGAGCTTCATCACCATGCTGCACGAGTACAAAGCGGACTCGCCTTATCACCACTTCATGCCGCCCATGGTGGGCACGAAGCAGGATGTCGAGGACCTGACCGGCTTTTTGAACGCGCATGTAAACCCGCCGGCCGCGAGCGGGCAGAAGCCGGTGCAGACGGCGCAGAAATAGAGGGGAGTTAGCGGCGCTGGCGGGGCTAGCGGAGTTAGACTGCGGTTGGGACTTACTCCCAAAGGGAACCGCTATGAACCGCAGAGAACTTTTTGCCGCTCTCGCCGCGACGGCCGTTGCTGGCGACGCGTTGGCGCTTGCCGAGCCTGCAACTGTGATGGGCTCGCACGTCTTCGACTGGAATTCGTTTACCGACAAGCCCAACGCCGTCGGATCGGTACGAACGGTGTGCAGCACGCCGACTGCGACACTCGAAAACCTCGAAATCCATATCACGACTCTCAATCCCGGCATGTCGCCGCACCCACCGCACAAACATCCCAACGAGGAGCTGATCATCATTCGCCAGGGCACGGTGGAGACGCTCTCGAACGGAACATGGATTCGCGTGGGCCCGGGATCGATCATCTTCAACGGGTCGAACCAACTGCATGGGTTCAAGAATGTGGGAACGGAGCCGGCGATTTATCACGTGGTCAACGTCAAGACGGAGAAGACGCCGGCGGCGTAAAGACAGGAAGTCAGCGAGTCAGCAAGTCGGCGCTGCCCACGCGCAAGCGCGGGCGAGGACGCCCGCGCTACAGCCGGCCGGGAGGCCGGCGCTACATTTCCGGGACGCCTTCGCGGTGGCGGAAAACTATTTCTTGCGAAAGCGCGCGGCGAGGGCCTCCGCGTTGCGCGCGAGAACGCCCACATCGCTGCCTACGGCGACGAAGTTGTAGCCCACATCAAAGAGCGCCTCGGCGTCATCGGCATTGCCGGTGAGGATGCCCGCGGATTTGCCTTTGGCGCGGATGCGTTGGGCGGCGTCGGCGATGGCGGCTTGGACTTCAGGATGTTTGGGGTTGCCAAGATGGCCGAAGGCCGCGGCCAGATCGCTGGGGCCGATGAAGATGCCGTCGACGCCTTCGACAGCGGCCACGGCTTCGATTTCCTTGAGCGCGATTTTGGTTTCGAGCTGCACGAGGACGCAGGTATCGAGGTGCGCGTTGCGGTGATAGCCCTGGATGCGGCCGTAGTCGTTGGCGCGGGGCGCAACGGCGACGCCGCGAATGCCGAGCGGCGGATAGCGCGTCGCGGCGACGGCCTTGCGCGCTTCGTCGGCATTTTGCACGAAGGGAATGAGCAGGGAGCGCGCGCCGACGTCGAGCGCCCGCTTGATGATGACGGGCTCGTTCCAGGGCACACGGAATACGGGTTCCGCCGTGCCGCCGCGCATGGCCTGCAACTGCGGCAACAGCGTAGTGATGTCGTTGGGCGCGTGCTCGCCATCGATGACGATCCAATCAAAACCCGCGCCGGCAAGGATTTCGGCCGAGATGGGGCTGGCCATGCTCGACCAGAGGCCGACTTGCCGTTCGCACCGGCTGAGCGCCTGCTTGAATGCGTTGCGAGGAATGTTTCCGGGCCATTCGGGCATGGATTGAATCTCCTTTGGCGATTGTAAGCGCGGATGGTGCGGGTCTGGAGACCCACACGACAGCCGGTCTGGAGACCGGCGCTACGATGGCGGAGATTTGCTGAAGTCGAGGCGCTTGATTTCGCCGACGATGGGACCGTAGCTGACGATGGCGCAGAAGGCAATGAGCGCGACAAAGATGAGAGCGCCATTGTATGAGTGGGTCTTCCCGACGATGTAGCCGATAATCAAAGGCGTGGTGATGCCGGCCATGTTGCCGAAGAGATTGAAGAGCGCGCCGTTCATGCCGACCATGCCTTTGGGCGATGTGTCGGAGACGACCGTCCAGCCGAGCGCGCCGATGCCTTTGCCGAAGAACGAGATCGACATGAAGAGAATCATGAGGCTCTGCGAGGACGCGTAGTTGCAGGCGATGATGGTCATGGACAGCGCCATGCCGGCCATGATGGGGAGCTTGCGCGCAAAGCTGAGCGAATGGCCGCTACGCAGCAAGCGGTCGGAAAAAATGCCGCCAAGGATGCCGCCGATGCCGCCGCACAGGCCGGGCACGGCCGCCGCAAAGCCGACTTTTAGAACCGACATGTGACGCGCCTGCGAAAGATACAGCGGGAACCAGGTGAGAAAAAACCAGGTGAGGGTGGTGATGCAGTACTGGCCGATGTAAACGCCGACCAGCATGCGATAGCTCAGGAGCTTCTTGACCGTGGCCCAGGTGAGGGTGTTCTTCTTCACGCCTGCGGCGGAGTCGGTATTGACCAGGCCGCCGCCGCGCTC
>JARLFZ010000135.1 GCA_031296305.1 Occallatibacter sp.
GGCAGTGGCGCGGCCGCCGAAGCCAGCTCCAGGTTGCGCAGGCTGCCCTGGAAGTACGGCTCATCGGTGAGCACGGAAAGCGCTGCGGCGCCTCCTGTGCGGTAACGCCGAGCCAACCATGCGGGGTCGAAGGCTGCGCGAATCAGGCCTTTTGAAGGGGAGGCTTTCTTGATTTCGGCGATGACTGCGGGCCCCTGTGCGGCCCTGTGGCGCAGCGCGGCAGCCCATCCGCGGGGATGATGCTCGGCGGCGCGGCGCTCCAGATCGGCGACGGGCACGTCCGCCTTCGCCGCGTCCAATGTGACACGCGTCGTGGCCAGAATCGTCGAGAGAAATGTGTCGCTGCGCGTAGACATGGTCTACGCAGAGTATACGGGGCAAAGTATACGGGGACCCTAACGTTTGACGGCAGCCGCCGGTTCGGGGACACCCGCCAGTTCGCGCGCCGCCTTGCGCCCCAGCCGAATGCAATCGGGCACGCCGATGCCGTCGTAGGCATTCCCGACCAACCGCAATCCGGGCAGCGCAGCGACGCGTGCGTTCACCCGCTGCATGCGCGCTTTGTGGCCCACAGCGTACTGCGCCATGGCGCGGCGCCAGCGAGTCACCTGCGCAAACTCCGGCTCAACCTTCGCACCGAAGGTATTCGCGCCCAGAATCTCTCGCATCTCGCGCCGGACAACTTCCACGAGAGCCTGGTCGCTCTCGGCGAGCAAATCGGTGCGCTTCATGCCACCGAGAAATGCGCGGAAAACCGCCTTTCCCGGCGGCGTGCGTCCCAGGAACTTGCGATGCACAAAGGTGCAGGCCAGCATGGCGCGGCCTTCCACGGCCGGAACCAGAAAGCCGAAGCCATCCGGCAGAGGACCGATCTTGGTTTCGTCGTAAACCAGATTCACAGTAATCGAAGAAGAATACGGAATGCCGCCGAGCTCGGCGCCTAGTTCGGCGTCGACCGGCGTCAACAACTCTCCGGCAGTCCACGCGGGCGCGGCCATAATCAGTGCATCAAAATTCTCGCTTGCTCCGCCCGCTGCAATTTTCCAGCCTTGCGCCGTCTTCTCGATTCCGTTCACCGAGGTCGAGATGCGCACACTGTCCGCATCGAGTCGCTGCGTGATCGCGTCCACCAATTGGCCCATGCCGCCGCGCAGCGCGGTAAAGATTGCGCCTCCGCGACTCGCTCCGTTCGATGAACTCTTCGCCATCGCCCGCATTTTCCGGTGTGCGGCCAGCATGCCCCGTGTCAGCGAGCCGTACTTCGTTTCCATCTCCACCAGCCGCGGCAGCACGGTTTGCGCGCTCAATTGCGTCGCATCGCCGCCATAGATTCCGCTCAGCAGCGGATCGGCGAGCCGGTCAACCGCCTCCTGCCCAAAGTGCCGCTTGACGAGCGCCGCAACGGACTCATCGCCTTCGCTGGGCCGCGGAGGAATCAGCAGCTCCAGCGCCATCCTCATCTTGGTGCGCACGCTGAACAGCCGCGTCATCGCCGTCGGCACCAGCTTGGTCGGCACCAGGAACATGAGCCCATCCGGCAGCGCAACCAGGCGATTGCGCGTGACAACATACGTCTTGCGCGCGGCGTCGTTCGAAGGGATCAGCTCGCCGCCCAGTCCCAATTCGCGGCACAGCTCGGCCGCCGCAGGTTTTTCTGTGAGAAAGGAATCTGGCCCGCGCTCCAGCACCGCGCCGCCAACAATTTCCGAGGCAAGTGACCCGCCCAGCCGCGGCCGCTCCTCAAACAGCGTGTACTCCACTGCCGCGCCGGCCGCGCGCGCTTTATCCAGTTCATAGGCTGCCGCCAAACCTGCAATGCCGCCGCCGATAATCGCAATCCGCATTCCTTGACCTCACTCCATCATTACAGCAACTTGCGGCTTATCCATGTGCGCCCGAAACCTCTCAGGAAAACGCGCACTCTAAGAATAGAACCAAGGCGCGGCCCGGTTGCGGCAAGTGATCAAAGTCACCGGAAGAGCTAGAATCGGAGCGGAGCAGGAGTCCCCGTGCTCCTGCCCTGAAACCGCGGCCAGTTCGTTGTCATCGAACGGTTGCACTTAACCTCAGGCCGCATCTTGTCCCCGTCCACCCTCGCATGCCCCACAGCAGGAGGCTTTCGATGAACGCCGAGATCATCCACCGGCTGCATTTTGCCTTCACCGTCACCTATCATTATCTGTTTCCGCAACTCACCATGGGCCTGGCTCTGCTCATCGTCGTCATCAAGACGGTGGCGCTGCGCACGGGCAGCGAAGTTTGGGATCGCGCAGCGCGTTTCTGGGGCCGCATCTTCGGCATCAACTTCATCATGGGCGTGGTCACCGGCATCCCCATGGAGTTCCAGTTCGGCACCAACTGGGCGCGCTTTTCGCGGCTCTCGGGCGGAGTCATCGGCCAGCCGTTGGCCATGGAAGGCGTCTTCAGTTTCTTCCTCGAGTCGGCGTTTCTCGGCCTCTTCCTTTACGGCGAAAAACGCATCTCGCCGCGCTTGCATTGGTTCTCCGCTTTCATGGTGTGGCTCGGCTCGTGGATCTCCGGCTTCTTCATCATCGTTACCGACGCGTGGATGCAGCATCCCGTGGGCTACACTCGCGCTCTCGACGGGCATTTCGAGATGCTCAGCTTTTGGCAACTGTTGCTGAATCCCTGGGCGATCTTCCAGTACATGCACAACATGACCGGGGCGGTCATCACCGGAGCCTTCGTGATGAGCGCAGTGGGCGCGTTCTATCTGCTGGAGGGCCACAGCGAAGAGTACGGCCGCATCTTTCTCAAGGTGGGCGTCATTGCGGGCGTCATTTCTTCCATCCTCATCATTTTTCCCACCGGCGACCTGGCCGGTAAATATGTGGCCCAGAACCAGCCCGCGGCCATTGCCGCTATGGAGGGGCTCTTCTCGAGCCAAGTGGGCGCGCCGATCGTGCTCATGGGCCAGCCCAACGAGGAGACCGGCCAGATCGACAATCCCATCGTGGTGAACGACGTGTTGAGCTTTCTCATTTACGGCACCACGAAGGCCGAGGTCAAGGGGCTCGATCAGTTTCCCCGCGATCAATGGCCCACCGCGCTGCCGCTGCTCTTCTACGCCTACCACATCATGGCCGGGCTGGGAACCTGGTTCGTGCTGCTGATGCTGGTCTCCGCGTTCCTGCTTTGGCGTGGGCGGCTTGCTACGTCGCGATGGGTTTTATGGGCTTTGCTGCTCAGTTTTCCTCTGCCGTATATCGCCAACACCGCCGGCTGGATGACCGCTGAGCTAGGCCGCCAACCCTGGCTCATTTATGGATTGATGCGCACCAGCGAAGGTTTCTCCGATACGGTTTCCGCGAGCAACGGGTTGTTTACGCTGCTCGGCTTCATGGGACTCTACACTTTGCTGGGCCTGCTGTTTACCGTGCTCGTCTATCGCGAGATCGACGTCGGCCCCGAGCCGAAAATTGCCGGTGCAGCCGTTCACGCGGATTGAAGTTTGCTCGGCTAAGTCTTGAGGAGGAATCGAAGCTTGAGGGATAACAGTGCAGGCATGCCGGAGCTTGTTAGTACCTACGAGCGGGACGGTAACTACTTCGCGACGGTCCGTGTTGTTATCTCTGGCGAGCCAGCTGTTTTTGAGTTCGGGGTTGAATTAGCCGGCTACAAAACTCTGCGGAGGATTTTTGAATCTCACCCGCTCCCCGAAATGCCAGGCGTTCCTTATCGATACTTTTTCGCTGGCAATTTTGGAAGGAAAAGAATTGGATTCGAACCAGTAACCTTCGGGGTTCGAATTGAAGCTGGTAAATCAGTTGGAAAAGCTGATTTCGACGGCCCGACCTCACTCGTTGCGAACCTACGCTGGTTTGCGAAACTCAAGAATGTCGGTGAGGCTTCAGCATTGAAGCGTCTTGCCTGACGAGTCATATTGGAGTTCCATCATGATGGGTTTTCTCTGGTTCTGGCTGGTTGCGGTCATGATCGTCGGGTACGTGGTGCTCGACGGCTTCGACCTGGGCGTGGGCGTGCTGCACATGTTTCTGATGCGCACCGAAGCCGAGCGCAAGGCCGCGCTGGCCTCCATCGGCCCGGTGTGGGACGGCAACGAAGTGTGGCTCTTGGCCGGCGGCGGCACACTCTACTTCGCCTTCCCGCTGCTCTACGCCTCGGCCTTTTCTGGCTTCTATCTGCCGCTCATGATCGTATTGTGGCTTCTTATTTTGCGCGGCGTGAGCCTCGAAATGCGCAACCACATCGACGTCGGCGTCTGGCGCTCGCTGCTCGATGGCGTCTTCGGTTTTTCGAGTGCGCTGCTCACCATCTTTTTTGGCGCGGCCCTCGCCAACGTGCTGCGCGGCGTACCCATCAACGCGGATGGATATTTCTTTCTGCCCTTGTGGACCAACTGGCAGCCGGGCGTCTCGCCCGGCATTCTCGATTGGTACACGGTCATCGGCGGCCTGGTTGCATTCACCGCGCTCACGCTGCACGGAGCCCTTTGGCTTGCGCTCAAAACCTCGGGTGACCTGGAGCAGCGCGCGCGCAACGTAGTTTCACCGCTGTGGCTCATCCTGGTTTCGCTCACCATCGTCAGCCTCTTCGCCACCATCGCTGTGCGTCCTGCGAGCATGGACAATTACTTCAACTACCCTGTCACCTTCGTCATTCCCGCAGGAGTTATCGCTTCGCTCATCGGCGTCTGGCTCTGGAATCGCAAGGGCGAGCCGCTGAAGGCCTTTCTCGCCTCGTGCTTGTACCTCTTCTTTATGCTGGCTGGCGCCTGCTGGGGCTTGTACCCGGTGCTGCTGCCCGCGACCACCGGCTCTGCCAACGACATTACTCTCACTCGAGCCATCTCCGGCCCGCACACGCTGGCCGTGGGCCTCGCATGGTGGATCTTCGGCATGATCCTGGCAATTGGCTACGAGGTCTTTGTCTATTCGCGTTTCAAGGGCAAGGCCGACGCTGCCGCTAGTGGGCATTGACAGCGGCATCCGGAAGATGGATTTACGCAAAATGCGTAGATAATTACGCAGTTTGCGTAAGATAAGAGTAGAATGGGAGTATGACCGGCGGCGCCCCACTCGAAGCCATCTTTCCCTCTATCCGGGCGGGTGTGCTTTCCGCGGCCCTGCTCGAACCCAGGCGCTGGTGGTTTATGAGCGAGTTGGCGCGCCATTTGGGCTCTGGTCCCTCCAGCCTGCAGCGAGAACTTGAATCGTTGGTGAACTCGGGAATCCTGGAGCGGCGCGAGGACGGCCGCCGCGTTTATTTCCGGGCCAATGCGAGTTCGCCGGTCTTTCGCGATCTGCGCGGGCTGGTGGAAAAAACCGCCGGAGTTACGCCTACGCTTTCGATCGCCCTGGAATCGTTTGGGGACCGCATCGAGCTTGCGTTCGTATACGGCTCACTTGCTCGCGGTGAAGAACGCGCCCTGAGCGACGTGGATTTGATGGTCGTAGGATCGGTGCGGCAAATCGACCTGGTTCCAGTGTTGCGCAAGTTGGAAGACCGGTTGGGGCGCGCGGTAAATGCCACGCTGTATGCGCCGCAGGAGTTCCGCAGGAGGCTGGCCGCAGGCGACCACTTCCTGAGTTCGGTGCTGAAAGGCAAGACTATACTGCTCAAGGGCTCGCTCGATGAGCTGGACAAAACTCCTACAAGACGGAAAGGTGCACCGGCACCGAACCAGCGCGCAGGAACTCGGCGAGATACGCCGGCTCGTAGCCCGCGATCTGGCTGACGCAGCCCTCAAAGGTCTCTCGGAGGACCGGCGTTTCGCCACTGCGTATAACGCCGCGCTCCAGACCGCAAAAATGTCGATTGCATGTGCCGGGTATCGAGTAGCCAGCGTGCCTGGCCACCATCGCCTGACTTTCGACGGCGCCAAATTGGCCCTTGGTTCGTCCGCGGCGCAGTTGACGGATTACTTCGAAGCCTGCAGGCGCAAGCGCAATGAGATCGACTACACCGGAGCCGCAGTCGCCACCACGACCGAGGCGGAGGAGCTTCTGTTGCACGCCAAGGCATTTCTAGGCATCGTCGAAGCGTGGATCGCAAAAACGCATTCTGCGCTCAAGCTGTAACGTATCCGCGCTTCCGCACGAGAAAGCTGAAAGCTGAGAGCTGGCTTTACAGCGTCACCAGCGTCCCCGCCGGCAACGGCTGCTTGAACGCTTCCGCCGTCTGCTCCCGCTCTGGATCCCAGTTCTTTGGCTGGTAGATGCAGCACGGCTCTGCGGCGAGCGGATCGCCCGTGAGCGCGTAAGCTCGCGCCCGCGACCCTCCGCAGATCTCCTTGTATTCGCACGCGCCGCACTTGCCTTCGAGGCGTTTCGTGTCGCGCAGCGCTTTGAAGATCGGCGCGTTGCGGTAGATCTCGCTGAGCGGTGTTTCGCGAATGTTGCCTGCGTGGATGGGCAGGAAGCCGCTGGGATATACATTGCCCATGTGCGAGATGAAGACGAATCCCTTGCCGTCGTTCACGCGGCGTGTGGCCCAGCTCATGGCGCGCGTCTGGCCGTCGGCGGTGGGCGCACCAGCTTCGTAGGCCGCTCCATGCGGGTGGCCGTGTCCGTGCCCCATCTTCTTCTCTTCAAGGTTGTGCTGCAGCAGGTAGCGGCGGTAGTGCATCGCTTCGGTGGTTTTGATTTGGAAGTTGGCGCGGCGCGAAAGTTCGTAAATCTTGCCAAACACTTGTTCGAACTCCTCGCCACTAAGCAGATCGTCCAGCTGGCCGCGTCCCACCGGAACCAGGAAGAACACATTCCACATCACGATCGCCAGCTTCTCGAACAGGTTGCACAGGTTGTCGAGATCGTTCGCATTGTGACGGCTAATCGTTGTGTGCACTTGAATTGGAATGCCGGCTTCGCCCGCCCACTCGATGGCCTGAATGGTGCGCGCAAATGCGCCGGGCAGACCGCGAAACGCGTCGTGAATCTCGGGGCAAGAGCCGTCAAGCGAGATGCCGAGCCGTACCACGCCGGCTTCTTTCATCTTGAAAATCTGTTCGCGCGTGAGCAGAGGAGTGGCGCTCGGCGTCACAGCTACCTGTACGCCTTTACCGGCGGCGTAGCGGATCAACTCGAAAACGTCTTTTCGTTTCAAGGGGTCGCCGCCTGTGAAGACGAAGATTGGAATGTGCATGTCGGCGATCTGGTCGATCAGCGCTTTACCTTCCTCATGCGTCAATTCGTCCGGGTGGGGAATGGGCTGCGCGGCGGCGCGACAGTGCTTGCAGGCCAGATCACAGGACTGCGTGATCTCCCAGATGGCAAGAAATGGCGATTCGTCGTAATCGATCCCGCCGCGGGCGGGAATGTTGTGCATCGGCTGCATGGGCTGCATTGTGAAGGACCTCCAGGAGATCGGGGTCGTCGAGCGCCGCGCGACGGTGGACTGTCTAGTGGCGCCTGGGGTGGGACGGAGTCGGGCTCGAATCTTTCCTTGGCCTCGGATCGAACATTGAGTACCGTGAGCCGGAAAACCGCTTCCGACGACCTCGATTCCCCTCCAGAAGATCAGTTTCGCGGCTCGCCGGGCTGTGATTCAGATCACTTTATGTGCCCGAAGCCGTTCCACTCGCTGCCCCGCTGGACAAATTTGGGAATCAGGAACACAATCATCTCAATTGCGGCCGCATCCGCCTCCAATTCAGGGTCTATAGTGGCGGAGCAGGCAGTTGTTCGCCGGGTTGCAGACGTCCGGATCGAGCCAGGGTGAAATGCATCACCTAGCAATGTGCGATGGAACACCGCTAAACCTCTTGAAATCTGCAACCATTTGAACGCACCGCAACGAGGTTTCTATGGCAGCCGTATTGA